>NZ_JBMDKC010000079.1:0-26719 GCF_057809515.1 Bacillus sp. FG16 | reverse complement strand
CTTTCTTCAGAGCTTTATCTCCTACCAGCCGTTGGAACGGGGTAAAGTGAAACTTTCTTTTGCGCTTTTTGCAAAAGATTAGCCCACACCAATCAGGTTCCTACGGCTGGGTCGCCTTTCTTCAGAGCTTTATCTCCTACCAGCCGTTGGAACGGGGTAAAGTGAAACTTCTTTTGCGTGCTTTTCCCAAAAGATCAGCCCATACCAATCGGGCTCTTACTATTTTCACTAGCAACTAGAAATTACTTATTATGTTTTACCGTTTCAGCGGAGCAATATAATCATTACATAATTAGGGGGATTTCTATATGACATCAAAATTGAAGATGCGAAATATTATTTTTATTTTAATCGGTTCCGCTATATTTTCTTTCGGTATTGTCAATATCAATATTGAAAACCACCTTGCAGAGGGTGGGTTTACTGGTATTACACTATTATTGTATTTTTTATTTAAGTTTGATCCTTCCTACTCAAACTTAATTTTAAATATCCCTATATTTTTTATTGGTTGGAGGTTACTTGGCAGAACGACATTTTTATATACATTAATTGGCACCTTTAGCGTATCTTTATTTCTATGGATTTTCCAGCGTTACGAAGTACTCAACTTACATTTAAACTTGCAAAATGATATGACACTCGCAGCTTTATTCGCCGGGGCATTTATCGGTATCGGCCTTGGGATAATATTTAAATATGGCGGGACTACTGGCGGTGTAGATATTATCGCACGACTAGCTCACAAATATGTTGGCTGGAGTATGGGTAAAACGATGTTTATGTTCGATGCTGTCGTTATCGTCGTCTCTATTCTTACCTATTTATCATACCGCGAGGGTATGTATACGTTAGTTGCTGTTTTTATCGGGGCTAAAGTCATTGATTTTATGCAAGAAGGAGCCTATGCCGCCAAAGGAGCGACTATTATCTCAGAGAAAAATGATGAAATTGCTGCCAAAATTTTATCTGAAATGGAGCGCGGAGCAACCTTTTTAAAGGCTGTTGGATCGTATACAAAAGTGGAACGTAACGTACTGTATTGCGTTGTTGCTAAAAATGAAATCGTGAAATTAAAGAATATCATTACTTCTGTAGATCCTCATGCTTTTGTCGCTGTAAGTGATGTACATGATGTAGTTGGTGAAGGATTTACGTTAGATGAAAATAAAAACCCTTTACATAATTAAATGTAACTAGAAAAGCGCCTTAGCTTTTCTAGTTTTTTATTACAAGTCTTTTAAGCTTCTCCAAATCCTCATAAATAAGCTCCAATAAACTCCGATTATAAAAAATGGAAGCTGGATGAAAAGTTGGAAAAACATGATATTCATTCTCTGACCATGTAAACTCTGCACTTTGCATATCCTTTAATTTTTGAATGGGCTGTTTTAATAATTGCCCGTGTACATCTGTGATTTTTTTATTTTTTCCTGTTAAACGTTGAAGACCGATATTTCCAAGCGTGACGATAAGCCTCGGATTTATTTTCTCTAATTCATAATCTAACAAAGGCGCATGGGCAACTATTTCTCCTTGATTTGGCGTTCTATTATACTTTTTTTGTATGCTTTCACCATTTCGTTCTTTTTTCTCTCGCCATTTATAAGGTCTACTCCGAACAGCGCTCGTAATATATACTTCTTTCCTTGTAACGTGAATACGATCTAAAAAAACCATTAATTGTTTTCCCGACCTCCCGCTAAACGGAATCCCATTATGAATTTCTGTTTCACCAGGCGCTTCTCCTAACAACATAAATTTGGGATTTTCAGGACCTTGTCCACTTAAAAAACCTTCTAGTTGATAAGGAGCACTACGCTCTTTCACTTGTTTTACTAAATGGTCTGGATATTTCATTTCCCCCACCGCCTTTCCGCATTACTTCTATTATTTCTATTTGCAATACATTATATAATTCAATCCACACAACAAAAAAAGACTATCAAAATTGATAGTCTTTAGTCGTCGCTACGCTGCATACCAGTATACATTAATACGAGACGTAATAATTCAAATACCGCTACAGCTGCAGCTGCTACATATGTTAATGCTGCTGCATTTAATACTTTACGAGCTTGGCCATATTCATCTGTTGATACGATACCTAACGCTTCAATTTGTTGCATTGCACGCTTTGAAGCATCGAACTCAACTGGTAATGTAACAAGTTGGAACACAACACCTGCAGCCATTAAAATAATTCCTAATAACAATAGTTTCGACATTGTCGCAAATATACCAATCATAATAAATACCCATGATATATTCGATCCAAAATTCGCCACAGGAACTAACGAATGACGAATACGCATAAAGTTATAATCTTGCGCATCTTGAATTGCGTGTCCTACTTCATGTGCTGCAACTGCTGTACCAGCAACTGAATGACCATAATAGTTATCTGTTGATAATCGAACCGTTTTGGCCGTTGGATCATAATGGTCTGATAAATGACCTGGTGTTTCTTCCACAGCTACGTTGTATAGTCCATTTTCATCTAAAATTTTTCGAGCCACTTCCGCTCCTGTCATACCTGATGTTGAATAAACTTGTGAATACTTGCTATAGGCACTTCGTACTCTTGACTGTGCATACAACGGTATGATCATTATGATCGCGAAGTAAATTAAATAAAACATCATGAACCTCCATTGAAGTTTTAATTATAGTACTTCTCATTCTATTTTCTTCTGCCACTATTGTCAATGAATAAACCTTACAATCCATATCTTTACTTATTACATTATCTATTTTTAGAATGCACATTACTTTTTCTTTTTTCTCTCTCTCCTTTATACTTTCTCCATCCAACATAAGTTAATGTGAATAAAATAAGTCCCCCAGTAATTGTCATAAACCAAATGAGAGAAGGTGCAATTTCATCCTTTTTTACTGTGTGAAATATCTTTTGCAAATCCCCTTTAATAATCCCTAATTGCATTTGGCCACCTTTCGTTTTTAACATAACGTTACGAAATTCATCCAAATAAGATAAATGAACATTTACACGCTGTACCTCGTTTTCTGGCAAAGCAATCATTAAACTTGGATAAATAATATTGAATTCATTTAAAAATGTATTTAATGTTTGTTGAAACTGCCCAGTATCTTCTTTTTCCATCGCTTTTTCCATTTGAGAAAAGGCATCCATTACTTTTCTTTCTCTTTCCATCCAAAGCGGTTGATACTTCGATACTTGCGCGTCAACAGCAAGTTGTAATGCCAACACATTATCCATTTTAGCTTGCTTACCTAAGCCTTCTTCAGAGAGCGATTGCTGTGCCTTGTCGTAAGCTAAAGAAATAACTCTAACTTGATCTGGTGTTACTTCCTGCTTCTTTTCATTCCCCTTCATTAAAAATTGCTCCGAGAAAAGTTGTAATACTTGTACTGCTTTTTCATCTTCATTACGCTTCACTAACTGTAACGAGTCGTCTAACAACCCTGTTAGCTCATTCCACTCTTCAGCATATATACGTAACGGAAACATTATAATTAGAAATGCTATCAATCCAATTAATGTTCTCTTCATCCCGGTCCCCCCTATAACTACTAGTACAAAATATGTTAATTTGGACAAGAATAGAACAGAACTGAACCGAAAAATATATTATCGTTTTACAAAGAAAAAATTCTCTTTAAGCAGAGAATTTTTTCTTTGACACCCTTTTCTTTTTTACGAAATATCTATATAAGCTATAACAAAGTATACTACCACCTAAAATGAATAATAAAATAGCACACGCAGCATGCATAAAGAACTCCTCTGGTAGCATTAATATAACTGGATCCGTTTCAATATCAAACATCCAATAATCATTACTGAATAAAAACTTATGGAATAATACAAAGCTCTTTTCAAAATTAATAGCGATTGGTAACATAAGCGCTATCGGAAAAATGATTGTTAAAATCGATCCGTGCAGTAAAAACTTTTCATTTTTCTTTTTTAATAAATAAATTCCGCCTATCACTGCAATCATAATTGTCGCATACATCACATATTGAATCTTTACTAAAATATTTTTAACATCTACAAAATGAATACGGCCATTTGTAGACATATCTAATGTTGGTAAATGTAATGCTCCGTCATAAAACGGGGATAAATATGTAATAAGCACATCGTAATTTCTTTTAATTTCATCCTTCGTCATATCCGCTAAATCAGGAATATTTAAAAAATCAATTTCAAAATAATACAGCCATTTTCCATACACAACTGCCGTTGTTGCGAGTGCAAAAATAGAAAATGCTATGCTATATGAAACAACTAAAGTAATCAATCGATCCAATATTTTTGTACCACTCTTATTTTTCTCCATGTTCTCCCCCTAAAAGTTCTAACCATCATAAAGAAAATTGTTTCCTATGCTCACGTAAGCAACAATAATATGTAATACATAGTACAGCAATGCTTAACCAAAACGTAAAATAACCAATTCCCTCTACAAACAAATGCATAATTCCATATCGCGGCATTTGCCAAAATAAATAATCAATTGCATCGTTATGCAACGTCCACACACCCGCTACTATAAAATGCCATTTTTTTATACGGTAAAATGGAGCATATAAAAAACCTTGCACTGCCATCGCAAAGTGCGAAAGCATTAACATGTAGCCCATAAGGCCAATAGGACCTTTTACGTAAATCATAATTGCGTTTACAACAACAGCCCAAATACCATATTTTATTAAAGTAACAATCGCTAACGCTTCTATTAATCCCCAGTTTCTCTTTGTCAAAAAAGCAATTAAAACAAAGACAAAAAAGAGACTCGCCATAGGACTATCTGGTACAAACGGCCAAAATATAGGTGACGTTTCTTTCAATTGATTTCCGTACCATATAAATCCGTAAATTGTACCTAATATGTTAACAATTAATAAAAATAATAATACCGATCGTTGTCTTAACATTGCATACAAGTACACCAATCTGTATGTCCAACACCTTTCAAGAAAAGTAATTCATTCACTAAATCCTACTCTATTATAACAAACTTCATCCAACTAAATAGAAAAGCTGACTACAAATTTTGTAGTCAGCTTTTTATTATTTTTTATTATACTTTGCAACGAATTCCGAGAGCTTCTTCAGTTCCTCATCCGTACCTTTAAATACACCTTTAGGCATGGAACCTTTTCCCTCTTTCGCAATTTTAGCAATTTCTTCTGGCTTTAAAGTTAAGTTTTGCAGTGCCGGTGCTGCCGCTCCGCCCTGTAAATTGTCACCATGACATGTTAAACAAGTATTTTTTTGCATTAATTTATAGCCATCATCATTTTTATCAACTGGCGCTGTTTTTACAATTGCTCCTTGTTTTTTTGCAGCTTCCCAGTCGTGGTGTGCTACAGATTCCCAAGTTAAAAAGATAATCGAAGCAATTGCTAAAAGCATAAATCCAGTTGCTACAGGACGCTTCAATGGACGTCTTTCTGGACCTCGATCAAGAAATGGAGCTAACAGTAATGCACCAAACGCAATCCCTGGCATAATAAACGCTCCAATTACAGTAAATGAACCAGAAGCATAAGAATACTTTAATAACTGATACAAGAATAAGAAATACCAATCTGGAAGTGGTATATACCCAGCATCTGTTGGATCCGCCATTCTCTCAAGCGGCGACGGATGCGCCACTGTTAAACATAAATAACCGATTAAAAAAACTGCACCAACCATCCATTCTTTTAACAAGAAGTTCGGCCAAAATGCTTCTGTTTTCCCTGGGTATTCAGAATAGTCTTTTGGAATATTTGGTTTCCGAGCTACTGGTACCCGAGAATCTCCTACAAACTTCATCCCTTTGCCGCGATGCATAATCTCCCTCCTTTAGTTCTTTCCCCTTTAATTTAGCAATCTCTTATAGTGGACCGGAAATACCTTGTTTGCGAATCATGATGAAGTGGAAGGCCATTAAACCTAGAAGTGCTGCTGGTAAGAAGAAGACGTGAATAGCAAAGAAGCGAGTTAATGTTTGAGCGCCAACAATTTCGGAATGACCAGCGAGTAATGTTTTAATATAAGGACCAATGAGCGGTGTTTGCTCTGCAATTTGAATCCCTACTTTTGTAGCGAATAAAGCTTTCATATCCCACGGTAATAAATATCCGGTAAAACCAAGACCTAACATAACAAAGAAAATAAGAACACCAACAATCCAGTTTAACTCACGGGGCTTTTTATACGCACCTTGGAAGAAAACTCTGAGTGTATGTAAAAACATCATTACAATTACGAGACTAGCACCCCAGTGGTGCATACCACGAACAATTTGCCCATAAGCAACTTCATTTTGTAGATAGTAAACTGATTCCCAAGCATTTTTAATATCAGGCACATAATACATCGTCAAAAACATTCCAGATAAAATTTGAATTACAGTAACGAAAAAAGTAAGTCCTCCAAAGCAATAGACGAATGCAGAAAAGTGATGTGCCGGGTTTACATGTTCAGGTACTTCATGATCAGCGATATCACGCCATATCGGTGTAATATCTAATCTTTCATCTACCCAATCATAAATTTTATTTAACATCTACTTTGCACCCCCTCTTGGCTTCGCTTTTCCTAGATACAGCGTTCCATCTTTCACTTTAGACTCGTACACATCAAGCGGAGCAAGGGGTGGCGTACCTTTAATGTTAATCCCATCTTTTGTATAACGCCCCCCATGACATGGGCAAAAGAATTGATTCGGATGTGCTTTGTCCGAATTCCAGTTAACTGTACATCCTAAATGTTTACATACTGGAGAGAACGCAACAATGTCTCCGCTTTCATCTTTATGAACCCAAGCCGATTTTGGTTCTTCAGACTTGTACCAACCATCAACCTGCTTCACTTTAAAATCGAAACGCTTCGGCTCTGTTGTAATATCCTTTACTTGCGCAACAGCAACCATATCTGTTCCGGCTTCTTTTCTTAACACCGGATCAAGCGCAAATCGCGTCATCGGCATTAAAATACCGGCAGCCATAAAGCCTCCTACCCCTGTGAGTGTGTAATTTAAAAATTGTCTTCTTGACACGCGATGTTCTTTCTCGCTCACGAAAATTTCCCCCCTCTATCAGAAATTGTCCCCTCGTGATAAATTATATAAAAAATAAAAACTAGGACACTATCATGATATAATACGCTCATGCACAGGTCAATATCATACTACTCATAATAATAAGAACTTTCTGTTTATTGTTAGTTTCCCCACTTATCTTCCAACATCACCATTATATTTTTTATATGTGCATGAATAACTTCTCTTTTTGCTTGATCACTAAATTGTTCTAGTGCTAATGAAGGAAACCAAAATAAATCTCCCTGTAACTCTTGTATATCCTCTTTCCATGAAAAATCACTTGTAACATAAGCAATATGCTTAAAACCTTCGCTTCGTAAATGATTTGTCCATTCTTGCAAACGACCTTTTTCATTCTTTTGACTTTCTACTAAATACGTAAACGCAGGCAGTAAAAGCACCCTGCCTTTATACTCTCTTTCCAATTCCATACTCAACAATTCTATAAATTCACCTTGTTCTACAACCATTTTCATTTCTTTTGCTGCCGAAATTGATAAAAGCGGTATTACTCCTGTATCAACATACTCTCTTGCTTGCTCAAACTGTTCCACATCTTTTACAATCCACTTCAAATTCCTTCCCTCCTTCACTTACAAATGACAGAACTTTCACTTTATATATATTAAACCATACTAAAAGAGGTAAAAAAAGAAAAACTACCCAATATAGGTAGTTTTTCTTGATAAAAGTCTGAAATTTGTAAAAAATTATTAATCCAAATAAATTCTATAAAGTCTTTAACTCTGCCGTTAATCTATGAAACGCTTCCTTATCTTGCTTATCTAACGCTTCATCAATTTGTTTCAAAAGGCGTTCTCTCCTAAACGAAAATACACTTTCTTCCAAAAACCTTTCTGCAAGCAAACGATCTTTTTCATTTACTTCAATATGCTTTGGTAGATATGGGTTTTCTTCTAATACAGCTACATAATTCGCATTTTGAAACGATGATTTAAAGTTGAGTTGAATATAAATATCCTCATCTCGATTTAAACGAATATCATGAAACGATTTTTCAGCATCTGTTGTCATAACATTTTGTTTAAAAAAGTGAAACGGTGTGTCTTTCACACAATTCGCTGACATCACTAAGCCACGCGGACAATATTTTGCATGCTCTACGAAGTGGACTTTATGCATTAATTGATCGTGACTCATTAAATAATTCAGAATCCATACACATTCACGCTGTTTCAGTTGGTAATTATTCAAAAACCATTTTACAAAATCCTTCTTCTCGTTTACAGAAACAGGGGTATTCATAGCAATTAAGTCCCTCCTCTGTCTTTCTCTTTTCTTTTTAGATTCAAGAAGCGGCATTCAGTTTCCTTCCAACTTATGAAAAATCCTCTAAATTATATAACAACTCTTCAATATGAATTTGTGTCGGGTCTAGTTGTAATAACTGGGTAAATACTTCTTTCGCCTCTTTTCGCTTTCCTTCTTCCAATAAGAAATAACCGTATTCTTCTAAGAAGTCTGGATGATTCTTAAAAGAAGTATATGCACTTTCATAGTGTTTTAATGCATCCGAATACATTTCTAATTGTTTTTTTGCATACGCAAGGTCCCAAAGTAGTTGTGTATCTGGTTCTCCACTATCAATAGCACGCTCTACAATTGCAATTAACTCTTCGTACTTTTCTTGTTCTTTTAAGATATACGCATATTTTAATGTTGCGCCTAAATGTCCTGGATCTAACTCAAGCGCTTTTTGAAGAACTTCCTCTGCTTCTACTATTTTTCCTAATTTCGCCGCAATGTTCGCTAACTCTACATAAAACGGAACTGAAAGCTCATCTACTTTAATTCCTTCATGAAGCGTTTCATAGCTTTCTTGAAGCATCCCTTCTTTTTCATAGCTTTTCGCTAAATACATGTACAGTGATGCGTACTCAGGGTCTAATTCTTTTAGTTCTTGCCAAGCACCAATTGCTCTCTGATATTCTTCACCTTGATATAATGTGAAGGCATATCCAAATAATGAGTGAATATCTTTTTGTTCCTCTAGGCCTGCTTCATAATAAGAAATTGCCTCTTCCCAGTTTCCGATTGCGCTTAACGTTTCTGCGAGACGAAGTGCGATCACAACACCACCCATTACTTTATGTTCCGCTAATAGCGATTCATAATAAGTAATTGCCTTTTGTTCTTCACCTTTACTACTATATAATTCTGCTAACCCAAATGTAATAACAGGTTCATCAGGCATCATTTCTTTCGCCTTTAATAGTTTTTGCTCTGCTACATCATCAAAACCTTGCATTTGGAATAAATCTGCAACAAGTAATAAAGATTGAACATATAAATCGTCATTTTCTGGAATATCATGAAGTACTTCAATCGCTTCATCTTCTTTATCTAGATCAATATATAATTCTGCTAAAAATACAGTGAATTCACTTTCTTCCGGATACAGTAAACGTAAGTCTTCAGTAATCGCTAATGCCTCATCTGTAAATCCAAGTGTATGATAGTAACGAGCGATATCATACTTCTCTTCATCATTTGCAATTTTTAATTGTTCTTTTAATAATTGTAATCCTTTTTCCGCCTCACCATTTTCAATATATGAAACAGCTTGTTCAAACTTTTGCATAAACGTCTCCTTTAATTCTAAAAAATATTCTCTTCTGTTCATTTATCATAAGCAACTCACTGTTAGAACGCAACCTTTAGAATGAGCATGCTTCTTCTTATACTTCTTCTTACAGAATAGGTAATTGTTCAAAAGGTTCGGATATGACACCGATACCCTATCATCATCTTCTATTGTACCGCTTTCTTTTATGACCGTGCAAATAACTTCTCTCACTAATTATCAAGCTATACAAACCGTGATTTACAGAACAACTTAAATACCAGACTTCAATCTTTATTTTTAATACGATAAAAAAGGCTCCTATAATAGGAGCCTTCACAATCTCTTAAGAATATGTTTCTTCTTTCTGTACTTGCTCATTTACAAGCTCTTTCAGCAACTCTATAATTTCATCATTTTCTTCTTTCAAACCGACAGTAATACGAATACCATCATCGATACCAAATGCAGCACCAGAACGAACGATATATCCTTTTTTCATTAATCGTTCGAAAGCTTCATTACCCGGTATACCAAGTTTTAAGAAAATGAAATTTGTTTGAGATGGATAATAGAATACGTTATATTCTTTACAAAATGCATAATACTGATTTAGACCTTCAGCATTCTTTTGCACACAATCTTGTAAAAAGGCTTGATCTTCTAATGCAGCGAGTGCTACAGATTGCGCTACAGTTGATGTATTGAATGGTAACCTCGCTACTTCTAGCTGTCCGATTAACTTCGCATCCCCAATCGCATATCCGATACGAAAAGCAGCTAAACCATATGCTTTTGAAAACGTGCGTAAAACCATAAGATTTTCATACTTTTCAAGAAGTGGTAGTGTTTGCGGATAGTCTTCTGCGTCCGCGTATTCATAATATGCTTCGTCCATAATAACGAGAGCCGACTTAGGAACTGATTCTAAAAATGAAAGTAATTTTTGTTTCTCAACATATGTACCTGTCGGATTATTCGGATTACAAATCCATACAATTTTCGTTTTATCATCTACTTGCTCTAGCATTGCATCTAAATCGTGAATACCATCTTTAAGTGATACTTCACGAACTTCTGCTCCTTCAATAACAGCATGGTGATGATATTGTGAAAACGTAGGATTCGCCATTACAACGTTTGTTCCTTCATGTAGTAACGCTCGGCTAATCATTTGAATGACTTCATCTAATCCACTACCAAATAGTAGTTGTTCTGCTTTTACACCTAAATGTTCCGCTACTTTTGTCCGAATTTCGAAGGCATATCCATCTGGATAAAGGGCATATTGGCTCGCTAAAGAAGTTAATGCTTCTGTCACACGCGCTGAGCAACCGAATGGATTTTCGTTCGATGCTAATTTCACAATTTTCGATAATCCATATTCCCTTTTTACTTCTTCAATGTTTTTCCCAGGCACATACGCTCTCAAAGTTAACAATTGCTCTTTCACTCTCATTTTTCTTCCCCCAGTCATTTCATTCAATTTGATTACAATACAGTTTTAGCCCCTTACTGTAATCTTTTATCATAACCGTCACTATTACGAGAATACCTCTAAATGAGCACTTCACAGCACTTCGCTATCATTTTAAACCATATCTTTTTGAAATGCCTCTAACGCAATATGAACAGTCTCATCTGAAATAGATACGACATTCACTACCCCATATTCCTGCATAAGCACCATATGAATTGCTCCTGCATTTGCTTTCTTATCTTGTTTCATCAATTGAACGAGGCGCTCTACATTCAAATCTCTTGGCATTTTTGGATAGCCGTATTTCAAGAACCACTGCTTTATATCTTCATAAGCAAGATTAACCTTGTACACTTGCTCACTTAAAAATATGGCGAATAACATTCCAACTGCTACGCCGTCACCGTGAGTAATATTTCCATAACCTAGCTCTTTTTCAAGAGCATGTCCTAACGTATGTCCAAAGTTCAAATGGGCACGTACACCCTTCTCTGTTTCATCTTGTGATACAACATTTGCCTTTACAGGAATCGCCTTCGTTAATATATGAATTAACTTCTCATCACGAAGATCCGCTAATGTCTGTACTTCTTCTTTTAACCAATGATATAGCTCCACATCACCAATAAGAGCATGCTTTATCACCTCTGCATAACCTGAACGCCACTCTTTTTCAGGAAGAGACTGTAAAAACGGTGTATGATATACAACTGCTTCTGGCTGATGGAATGCACCAATCATATTTTTACCTAACGGATGATTAATTGCTACTTTCCCACCTACTGCGCTATCGTGCGCTAATAAAGTCGTCGGAACCTGCACAAAGCGAATACCACGCATAAACGACGCAGCAACAAAACCAGCTAAATCTCCAATCATTCCGCCTCCAAGTGCAAGAATTAAAGAATTTCTATCCAATTTATTTTCAAGAGCTGACGTATGAGCCGCATAGAAATTTTCGAAAGACTTCTCTTTTTCGCCACTTGGTACAACAAACGAAAACACGTCCTGCTCTACTTGTAATGCATCGATAACTGTCTGTAAATGTAGTGATGCAACAGATTCATCTGAAATAATCATTACGTTAGATACCGCTGGCTGCATATTTTGAACGATCGTTGTTAAGTATGACAACGCTTCTTTACCAACATGTACATCATATTCTTTTGATTTCGTTTGAATATGTATGTTTTCCATTAAAATCCCCTCGCATATTCATTATGTTTCTCAATATTTTCACGAATTAGTTCCATACGATCTAATCCGAATTGTTCTATTAAAGCTGTCGCTAATTCCCAAGCCACAACCGCTTCTGCAACGACACTAGCTGCTGGCACTGCACAACTATCTGAACGTTCAATGCTCGCTGTAAAAGGCTCTTTCGTACCAATATCTACACTTTGAAGAGGTTTATAAAGTGTAGGTATCGGTTTCATCACACCGCGCACAACAATTGGCATTCCAGTCGTCATACCGCCTTCTAATCCACCTGCATTATTTGTTCTTCGTGTATACCCATGCTCCTCATTCCACAGAATTTCATCATGAACTTCACTTCCCGGTCTATGTGCTGCTTCAAAACCAATTCCAATCTCAACACCTTTAAAAGCATTAATACTCATAATTGCAGCTGCTAATTTCGCATCCAGTTTTCGATCATAATGTACGTAGCTACCTACTCCAATTGGCATTCCTTCCACAATTACTTCAACAATTCCACCGATTGAATCACCATTTGCTTTCGCATCATCAATTGCTTTCATCATTTGGTTACCAGCTTCGTCATCTAAGCAACGTACAGGAGATACTTCTGTAATACTCTTTAACTCTTCAATTGAATTATACGTAACCTTCTTAGCTTGTACACCGCCAATTTCAATTACATGGCCCGCCACTTTAATACCAAGTTCTGCTAACACCTTTTTAGCAACCGCACCCGCAGCAACACGCACCGTCGTTTCGCGCGCTGACGAACGTTCCAGTACATTTCTCATATCTCTATGACCATATTTAATCGCACCATTTAAATCAGCATGTCCAGGCCTTGGTTTTGTCACTTTCCTTTTCATTTCTTTTTCTTCCTGCTCAGTTAAAGGCTCTGCCCCCATAACTTTTGTCCAATGTGCAAAATCACGATTTTCAACAACGAGCGTAATAGGTGAACCTAATGTTTCTCCATGCCTAACACCACTTACAATTTGCGCTTGATCCGTTTCAATTTGCATGCGTCTACCACGCCCATATCCCTTTTGCCTTCTAGCTAACTCTTCGTTTATATCATCCGCTACTAAAGACAATCCTGCTGGAACACCTTCTATAATCGTTGTAAGTTGCGGACCATGAGATTCACCAGCTGTAATATATCGCATACGTTATTCCTCTTTTCGTATATGTATTTATCTCACTATATTAAGCAATAATATTAACTTTTATCATTCTAAAAATATTAAAGAAATTATATCATAAATCGACCATTTTCTTATTCTATATTTCCAATAGGTCTAATTTAAATATCAATATATCATAACAGTTCAAACTTCGTAACTAATTGAAAATAAAAAAAGTGCAAGAAGAATACCCCTATTCTCCTTGCACTTTTTACTATTATCACAGTGATTAAAGCGTTTACAAATTATTTCAAAATAATTAGTAAATCCATTCATTCATTAATTTTGAGTAGTCAACTAATTCTTCTTCTTTAAAGAAAATAGCAATCTCGCGCTCTGCGCTTTCTAAAGAATCAGAACCATGGATAATGTTTTTCGCAACAGTTACACCGAAATCTCCACGAATTGTTCCAGGAGCTGCTTCATGTGGTCTTGTTTTACCCATCATGTTACGTGCTGTATCTACTACACCTTCACCTTGCCATACCATTGCGAATACAGGTCCAGATGTAATAAAGTCTACTAACTCACCAAAGAAAGGTTTTTCTTTATGCTCAGCGTAGTGTTGTCCAGCAATTTCCGGAGTGACTTGCATTAATTTTGCACCAACTAATTGAAAGCCCTTTTTCTCAAAACGAGCTACAATTTCCCCAATGAAGGCACGTTGTACACCGTCTGGTTTTACCATTAGAAATGTTTTTTCCATAAAAAATCTCTCCACTTCTGAATTATGTATGTAATTGTATATCCCCACACACATATTATCACCCTTATCACAATTGTGCAATAGTTTTGAAATAGAGAGATTATTTTATTTTTTAGAATAAACATTAAAATTTTCGTTTTCCAATATACTTTGCTACATTTTGCAATGCATACTTCGCCTGTCCACGAGGGAGTGGTTTTATTATTTCTAAAGCTTTATGTAAATAACGTTCACTAAACGCAAATGCTTTATCGATCGCTGTACTATTTTTTACAGCATCAATAATTTCTTGCATTTCACTTGCTGTTGTATTTTCATGTACAGATGTGATTTTCTTACGAAGTACTGGATCTTCCATCGCATATAAAGCAGGGAGCGTAATGTTTCCTTGTAATAAATCTCCACCAGCAGGTTTTCCAAGTTTCTCTTCCGTGGAAACGAAGTCTAAAATGTCATCAATAATTTGATAAGACATTCCTACAAAATACCCATACCAAAATAGACGATTTACTGTATCACGATTAGCACCAGCAGCAATCGCTCCCAATTGGCAACTCGCGGCAATTAATAATGCTGTTTTTCGCTTTATTCTTCTTAAATACGTTCTTAAATTTTGGTCATAATTGTATTTATCTTTAATTTGTTCAATTTCACCTTTACAGACTTCTAAAATAGTATGTGATAACGCTTGATGCGCCTCTGGGATTTCGATATTTGTTATACATTCAAGAGACTTAGCGAACAAATAGTCCCCTGTATACATCGCAATACGATCTCCCCATTTCGCATTCACAGTCGCACTGCCGCGTCGTAAAAATGCAGCATCAATAACATCATCGTGAACAAGAGAAGCCATATGAATAAGCTCTAACGCAACAGCAACATGCTTAATCGCATCTAACTTATAATCTCCAAATTTCCCTGCAAGCAACACAAATACGGGACGAATTCGCTTCCCACCAGCTTCAATAAGTTGTAATGCTGCCTCTTCTACTAATGGCTGTTCAGAAGCAACTGTCTTTTTTAATTCTTTTTCTATCACATTAATATCCGATCGTAAAAAAGAGTACATAAGTTGTAACTTCATATTGTTCACCTTAACCTAAAACTTCTTTTTTCTATTTTGATTCTGGTTTAATACCTAAATGCATCGCTGCTACCCCAAAAGTAAATGGTTTCACTTGCACACGTTCAAGTCCAGCTTGCTCAAACATTTGGGCCAATTCTTTCATCCCTGGGAATGCACTAGCAGATTCTTGAAGCCATGAATATTCTTTATAACTTTTCGCAAACATCTTTCCAAATAACGGCATGATATATTTAAAGTATAAAATATACCCTTGTCGAAAACCAATCATTGTTGGTTGAGATGTTTCTAAACAGATTACTTTTCCACCTGGTTTTACTACACGCGTCATTTCCTTTAATACGTGCATATAATCCGGTACGTTACGTAAACCAAACCCAATCGTTACATAATCAAACGTATTATCTTCAAACGGAAGCTCCATTGCATTCCCATGTAGAAGTTCTACTTGTTTTAATTGTAACGCCTCTACCTTTTGCTTACCGACAGATAACATATTTTCACTGAAGTCTAAGCCAACAACCTTTCCTTGCTCACCTACCGCTCCAGCTAGCGCAATTGTCCAATCTGCGGTTCCGCAGCATACATCAAGCGCTTTACTGCCAGGTTGTACATCCATAATTCGCATCGTTTCTTTACGCCACGCTTTATGTCTTTGAAAACTAATTACAGAATTCATCACATCGTATTTATCAGAAATCTTTTCAAATACGTCATGTACTCTTTCTTCTTTTGATTGTTGCATGCTCGTACCTTCTTCCAATGTAAAATTGCTTATGTCTTCTATTTATCCCTTAACACAGAATTTATTTCATTTATGTCTATGTGATTTTCTAAAAATTGTTTTTCTTTCTTTCTCAATTCCATCATCCAACCATTAATCACTACTTCTGCTTTATCCCCTAAAGCATCTTGCATCGCTTGAAAAACAGGTGAATGTTGTTTATCAGCATACAATTGAATTTCTTTTTGAAGGCGATTTCCACCTAATACGTATGTGATAAATGGCTTCCAATGTGATAAATGAAAATGATCACATGTTTTTTGAAGGAGCGCAGACTCAATCGTTACTACGCTTTTCATTATGTCACCCGTCGTTTCATGCGCTTTTTGGTATAACATAATTTTGTGTTCATTTATCTCTTTAATTCCTTCAGCAAGTGCACGAATTAAAACAATATCACGATTCATAGACAATAAATAATAATATAGTCCACTATAGTAATCGCCTGCAAGTACTGTTAATTGACGACATTTATGCGATTCAATCGCTTCCTCGCCTGCTTTATTTGATACCCTTTCATGCGTATCAAGCGCAATTTGCACAAGCATAATTGTTACTACGTAATGCTCAATTTGTTCTATATGTAAGTTTGCACTCTTTAAAGCACCATATAACAATGCTATCTTTTCTTCATCAATAAATGGTTCTTCAATATAGTTTATAAAATAAGGATGGCGTAATTTCTCCATCAATTTCTCTTTTATACCCGCATACCCTCCGTAGATGTCACACACAAAAAATCACCCTTGTTTTCTAATTCATAAAACTTATTATAACACATACACTCTATTTTCTATAACCAAAACTTGGCTACACCTACCATTCATGTAAGCAATCTTTCTAACCTCACTCTGTCTAGCTAAAACTATATCATTTATTTACTAAAAAAAAAAAGAAAAGCAGTTTCCCGCTTTTCTTTACTTCGTTTTAATAAACGATAAAATTTCACTGCGCGCTGCAGCATCATTTTCAAGCACACCACGAACTGCTGTCGTTACTGTTTTCGCACCTGGTTTTTTCACACCACGCATCGTCATACACATATGTTCTGCTTCTACTACTACCATTACACCATGCGGCTCTAGTACTTCCATAATAGAGTTCGCTACTGTTGATGTAATACGTTCTTGCAGTTGTGGACGACGTGCAATTGTATCTACAGTACGAGCTAATTTACTTAACCCTGTCACCTTTCCGCCTTGCGGAATATATGCAACGTGAGCAACTCCATAGAATGGAACTAAATGATGCTCACACATCGAATAAAATGGTATATCTTTTACTAGTACAAGCTCTTCGTGATCTTCTCCGAATACTTTATGCAAATGCTCTTTCGGATCTTCATGCATACCTGCGAACACTTCTGCGTACATTTTTGCAACACGCTTTGGTGTATCAAGTACTCCCTCACGATTTGGGTCATCCCCAATCGCCTCTAAAATAAGGCGTACTGCATGTTCAATTTGTTCTAAATTAACTTTTGCCATCCGCTAGCCCTCCCGAAAACCTAAAAGTGATACGAACACATTCTAGCATATTTATGTTTTTAAAAGCAAAAAGAAGAGTTCCCAAAAAGGAAACTCTTCTTCCCTGTTAATATGTAAGGATTATTTAACCGCATCTTTTAACGCTTTACCAGGTTTGAATGCAGGTACTTTACTTGCAGCGATTTCAATCTCCTCACCTGTTTGTGGGTTACGACCTTTACGAGCCGCACGCTCACGAACTTCGAAGTTACCGAATCCGATCAGTTGTACTTTATCACCTTGTTTTAAAGCTTCTAAGATAGAATCAAAAACAGCGTCTACTGCTTTTGTTGCGTCCTTTTTAGAAAGGGAACTTGCTTCTGCAACAGCATTGATTAAATCTGTCTTGTTCATGCCATTCACCTCCTCCCAAAGATAAGACTGTATAATGATCATAAAATGAGTCTTACTTTCATTTGTAGGCAATTTTTACAAATTCTATACTACAAAGATGTAGATAAATCATTATCAACGCCTATATTATACGATTCTCCCTTATAATTCAATATTTTTAAGGAAATTGTTACTCTGAAAATGTGAAAATCTGATGAAACTTGACAATTTACAACAATGTATTAGATAATGACTGTTTATTTTTCTATTTTATAATCGAAAAAACAAAAAATCCCTCTACAATGAGAGGGATTTTTCTTATAGTATAATCGCAATTAATCCGCCAGATCCTTCATTAATAATTCTTTCTAGCGTTTCTTTTAATTTATATCTAGCATTTTCTGGCATTAAGGATAATTTCGCCTGAATTCCTTCTCGAACAATCGAGCTAAGCGAACGTCCAAATATATCAGAATTCCAAATTGATAACGGGTCATCTTCAAAATCTTGCATTAAATAACGAACTAATTCTTCACTTTGCTTTTCAGTACCAATGATTGGCTCAAACGTTGACTCTACATCTACTTTAATCATATGAATAGATGGCGCTACCGCTTTTAACTTCACACCAAACCTTGAACCGTGACGAATAATTTCTGGCTCATCTAAGCTCATATCCGCTAGTGCAGGCGCTGCTACACCATATCCTGTTTGCTTAACCATACGCAGTGCATCCGCCACCTGATCGTATTCTATTTTCGCATGAGATAAATCGAGCATAAGCTTCAATAAATGATCTTTCCCTCGAATTTCTACTCCTACTACTTCTTTTAAAATCTGATCATATAATTCATCTGGCGCATATAAATCAATCTCCGCCACACCTTGCCCCATATCAATGCCAGCTAGGCTCGCTCGATCAATAAATTCATATTGACTAAACTGCCAAACAACGCGATCCACATCACGAAGACGTTTTATATCCTTCACAGTTTCTTGAACTGCTTCTTGATAACTTCGACGCAACCAGTGCCCTTCATTTAGCACCATTACCCAGCTCGGAAGGTTCACATTCACTTCTAATACAGGGAATTCAAATAGCGCTTCACGAAGTACATTATATACATCTGTTTCTCTTAAACTCTCCACACTCATTGCAATAACCGGGATATCATATTCTTCTGATAAACTTTGGCGTAATTGCTCTGTATCTGGATGATACGGCTGTACCGTATTAATTATCATAATGAAAGGTTTTCCTACTTCTTTCAACTCATTTACAACGCGTTCTTCTGCCTCTATATAATCTCTTCTTGGAATTTCACCAATTGTTCCATCTGTTGTAATTACAACACCAATTGTTGAATGTTCTTGAATTACTTTACGCGTGCCGATTTCTGCAGCTTCATGGAATGGAATAGGTTCTTCATACCAAGGGGTATTAATCATGCGCGGGCCATTCTCATCTTCATAGCCCTTCGCTCCTGGAACCGTATATCCAACACAATCTACTAATCGAATGTTCACTTCAAGCCCTTCATCTACTTCGATAGAAACCGCTTGGTTTGGAACAAACTTCGGTTCCGTCGTCATAATTGTACGACCAGCAGCACTTTGAGGCAATTCATCCTGCGCTCTTTGACGGTCAGACTCATTCTCAATATTTGGAATAACCACAAGTTCCATAAATTTTTTAATGAATGTTGATTTCCCTGTTCGAACAGCTCCTACAACTCCAAAATAAATATCACCGCCTGTTCGTTCTGCAATATCTTTAAAAATATCTACCTTTTCCAAGTGATTCCCTCCCTCAAAATTTTTGGGAATAATTCCGCGTTTATAGTCAACTAATACCTTCTCTAACGTTGCCTATAATATCTGATATAATATAATGGTATTCTAGAAGTTCGGACAATATATCATATAATTTTGTCCAATTTCATATGACTATTAAAAAATATCTTTTGTTTGCATCGTAAGTTGTATAACATAAAAAACCTTTCTTCTAGAACTTATTCACTAAAAGAAAGGTTCATGACTTATCATTTTAAAAAAATTGGTTCTCCGTCCTTTACTGTGTACGGTAAGGAATAAGCTGGTACAAACGGGGAAGCTTTCAAAAGTATATTCCGAATATCTTCTCCCTCCGTAAACTGCCCTTCATTTTTTTTCAAAGCGTCATATAAGTCGATTCTATAATCAACAAAAACTTCTCCTTTTTCATTAATTACAAAAGGAAGTCCCTTACCAGAATATGGGCTTGTCACTTGTGGCACATCTTTATATCCTAGTTTTTTGAAATCCAGTTCATATACACCATCTGAAATTACTTTTTTAAAAGGTGGATATTGATGTTCATCACGATACATCCTAAGCTTTAAAGATAGTTCCTGAACTTGTTCAGCCATCCTAACATCAATTAATTTTACTGTTGGATTTGTTTCAACGTCTATTAATACGTATTGATATACCCCTCCACTTTCATACGCATTCCCCGGTGCTTCTTGTATGTAGCGCGGAGCAATCTGTTGAAAATCAATTGGATACTTTTGATAAATAGGTGTACTCATATCCCTCGTCTTAATTGGCAATATCCCATCATTTTGCTCCTTAAATGTCACAACAGCTTTTTGAACAACCTGTAGCTGATCTTCATAAGGAACCGCATTTTGTTTCATATTTTCTTTCGGATACAGACACCCCGTTAAAAGGCTCATACAACAAAATATTAAAATAATATGGACTTTTTTCACTAGCAATCACCTTTTCATACTAATATAACTTGC
Organism: Bacillus sp. FG16; assembly: GCF_057809515.1. Lineage (NCBI taxonomy): Bacteria > Bacillati > Bacillota > Bacilli > Caryophanales > Bacillaceae > Bacillus > Bacillus sp. FG16. The sequence goes on along the minus strand of NZ_JBMDKC010000079.1, from coordinate 5,961 downwards.
TCGTATGTAGTATTTTCGAGACCATTCCAATTACTGCTGTACAGGTCCACTAAATACAACAAGAAAAATAACAATTCCTGACACAATCATAAGGGTGTACGCTACTAATGCTGTAATCCCTTTCAAAAATTTATTCTTTATTTTATGTCTACTTAATAAAATGAAACTTACTGCAAAAAACATAAATCCAATTGCTCCTAAAGCCAACCACATTTTCATAAGCCCTTCTGACATATACACACCCCTTTTTATTAATCTATTTTTATACTATTTTAACAAATTAAAATATTTAAACAAATACAAAAAGAACATTTTACTACAAATTGCGAATATGTAACTTTAATCAATAGGTTTTTCAGTATTTTTCACCAATCTAGATAAAAATAAAACCGAAGCGAATGTATCTCTCGCTTCGGTTGACCAAATATGCCCAAAAACAGCTCTATTCCCATTCTTTCATGGCTATCATATGCAATCTACAAACTCTTTGTTTCTCATAATTTATTTTTTAAACATTTTGCTTAACGAGCCAAAATCTGCTGGCATATTATTATTAATAATCGCTTTTACAATTTGATCCTCTTGCTCTTTCGGCACTTCACGTCCCGCCATAAGAGCCACTTGATGAATCAATTGACGAAGTACAGTTTCATCACGTAAATTCGCATTTTGCACGGATGATGCTAATTTAAAAATATCCTCTTTATTTACTTTCGCTTCCTTCTCAATATTATTAAAAATGTTATTATCCATTCTTTTCACCCTCTCCTCAAGTTACTCTTCATCCTATGCAAAAATAAAAAAATGGTGAAAAGACCCATAAAATAAAAAAGCGACAGAAGTACAAATGTACTTCAGTCGCTTTTCTTTACAGTAAATCAGGTATAGCTTCTACTTCATGTTTTCGAACACGTCCCATCAATGAACCTACCGCATCTTTTACGTTATTCCCATTGAACAGCACGTCATATAAAGCAGCTGTAATCGGCATTTCAACTTCCATTTTCTCTGCCAATTCATGAGCAGCTTTCGTTGTTCTTACACCTTCTACAACCATACCCATGCTTTCTAACACTTCTTCTAGAGAGTGTCCTTTTCCAAGCATATTTCCAGCGCGCCAATTTCGGCTATGAACACTTGTACAAGTTACAATTAAGTCTCCCATACCAGTTAGACCAGCAAACGTTAACGGATTTCCGCCCATTTTTCTTCCTAAACGAGCAATCTCTGTTAAACCACGTGTCATCAATGCCGCCTTTGCATTATCACCCAATCCAAGACCATCAGTTATACCAGCAGCTAATGCGATAATATTTTTTAGCGCACCACCAAGTTCAACTCCAACGATATCTGGATTTGTGTATACACGGAAATAACTATTCATAAATAAATCTTGTACTTCCTCAGCCGCTTCCATACGCTTTGCTGCAGACGTAACTGTTGTCGCTTGTCGTAAACCAACTTCTTCAGCATGACTCGGTCCAGACAGTACAACAACATCTTTAATTAAGTTCTCTGGAATTTCTTCCTCGATCACTTCCGAAATACGTTTTGACGTACCAGGTTCAATCCCTTTACTCGCATGAATCCAAGTAATCGGTTCTGTAACAATTTCTTTCATCTCTTGTAATACATCTCTGTACGCTTTCGTCGGTACTACTAGCAGTACTGTATTTACATCTACTAATGCTTCTTCTAAAGAAGAGTAGGCTACGATTGTGCTTGGCAATGTAATGCCTGGGAGATATCGACTATTCTCATGTTTCGTATTCATTTCATCCATAAGTTCTGGGCGATTTCCCCAAATACGTACATCATGTCCATTGTCAGCTAATACCATCGCTAACGCTGTTCCCCAGCTACCTGCTCCTACTACTGTGATTTTTGTCATAAAATCACATCCTCTCCATTAGTCTCTTGCTCGAGCAATAATGTGAATCGGCGTTCCTACAAAACCGAACGCTTCACGTAAACGATTCTTTAAGAAGCGCTCATATGAAAAGTGCATTAATTCTGTATCGTTTACAAACACAACAAATGTCGGTGGTTTTACCGCAACCTGTGTCGCATAGAAGATTTTCAGACGGCTACCATTATGAGTCGGTGTTGGATTCATCGCTACCGCATCCATAATTACATCGTTTAATACGTTTGTTTGTACACGGATACTATGGCTTTCATTTACCTCATTGATAACCGGTAATAACGTTTGTGTACGTTTTTTCGTTTTTGCAGATAAGAATACAATCGGTGCATAATCCAAGAATTGGAAATGAGCACGAATGTTTTCTTCAAATGCCTTCATTGTTTTTTCATCTTTTTTCACTGCATCCCATTTGTTTACAACGATAATAACAGCTCGTCCTGAATCATGAGCATATCCAGCGATTTTTTTATCTTGCTCAATAATTCCTTCTTCTCCGTCTAAAACAACTAAAACAACGTCAGAACGTTCAATCGCTCTAAGTGCACGAAGTACACTATACTTTTCTGTACTTTCATATACTTTTCCTTTTTTACGCATACCAGCTGTATCGATGATTACATAATCTTGATCATCTTTACTATATGGTGTATCGACAGCATCACGCGTCGTTCCTGCGATATTACTTACAATTACACGTTCTTGACCAAGAAGTGCATTTACAAGCGATGATTTCCCTACGTTTGGACGTCCAATTAAAGAGAAACGGATTGTTTCATCGTCATACGCTTCTTCTTCAATCTTTGGAAAATGATTTGCAGCTTCATCTAACAAATCACCAAGTCCTAAACCGTGTGTACCTGAAATCGGGAATGGCTCGCCAAATCCTAATGAATAAAAATCATAAATATCACTACGCATTTCTGGATTATCAACCTTATTTACCGCAAGTACAATTGGTTTTTTAGAACGATACAAAATTTTAGCAACTTCTTCATCCGCTGCAGTTACACCATCGCGACCATTCGTCATAAAAATGATAACATCTGCTTCATCAATCGCAACTTCCGCCTGTTGACGAATTTGTGTCAAGAACGGCTCGTCTCCAATATCAATTCCACCTGTATCAATAATGTTAAACTCATGATTTAACCATTCTCCCGCACTATAAATACGGTCTCGAGTTATACCTGGTATATCTTCTACGATTGAAACTCTTTCTCCAACTATTCTATTGAAAATAGTAGATTTTCCTACGTTCGGGCGGCCTACTATTGCTATTACTGGTTTCGGCATATACTTTCATCCTTTCAACTTGCTTCTGTTTATTATGTAAAAAACCCTTCTTTGTGCAAGAAGGGATTTGCATTCCAGAATATTTCTCAACGTATCAAAACACCTCACATTATAACACACGTTCCTAATGTTTCACAATAATATATACATTCTCTTGTAAGCGATGCGCAATACCATCTAAAATTGCTTCTAAATTATTTGCAACAAATTCTAGTTCCTCCGTCGACTCACAAACAAATAAAGGAGCACCACCTGCAAATTTTTCTGGCGCTGTTGTAATAACTGCCAAGATAACACTTTCTAACATCATCTCTTATCTCCCCTTCCTTTCGGGGCTTCCGATGACATATGGACAGCACTTTCTAACGTTGGTACATTTCCTATGACACTTATCGCTTTCTCTGCATCTTGATCTTGCGGTAAGACAAAAATTCCAACCCTGCCATCCTCTAAATCACGCTTTGCTAACGGTACAAGCGCTGGCGTACCAGAATCTCTATAAATCCCTAACGCCACCGAAACATCGTGTAAAACAGCTTGTCGTTGCCCTAAATTTGAGATTGTCACCATCGCATCAATTGATTTCGGTTTTAAAATAAACCCCATGCCATATTTCATAATCTCTTCTTGCCTCGCCGGCAATCCAATATTCATAATATAAATATTATCAATATACAGTCCTGCCCCTTCAAAACGAAGCGGAACGTGCTCAATTTCAACAAGATCATGTAGCCTTTTTCCAGACATTAATTTTTTCGCAATAAAAAATGCGATTATAGCCATCATTACTCCAGCAATCCATGAACGGAACCCTATATACGCAAACGTCGTTGCAAACGACGTTAACATCGCCAAATAGTTGCGACTTTCAAAAACTAATGCAATTCCTTCAATATATGTATTTCCACGCGGTACGAGCTCATATCCATCTAATTGTTGAAGCGTATTTCTTTCCATATTACGTACATCACGAAATTGCGTTGCTGCTAATGTAAGAAATGTAATGGCAGAAAAATCTTTTTTCAAAATAGACGGGATTGCAATCGCTCCTAAAGCTGCTGCAATTAACCCCATTGCGATATGAATAATTTTCCCATGCAGCCTCGTCGGATATTGCCGCGTATCCGTCCGAAGCATTAACACCCTTGTAACTGTCCCCGCTATTACGCCGCATAAAATGGCTGGTGTATATTCAGTCATGTATTACCCTCGCCTTTCTTTTACGTGTTTTTCTCTTAAACTGTTCCATGTATACTGATGCTTTTGCAATCCAAAACAATACTGCCATGAATAATGTAGAAACGGCGACGATATCAAAAAATGCTAAACTACCGTAATCATATGGAAAATTCAATTTCCGAAAAATAAATGTCACTAGCAACTCTCCTTGTAACATCCCTACATATAGGGAACATAATCGTAGTATGCGATCCCCATGCAATAACACCGATGCATACACAAGAGCACTACTTAGCAGAAAAACTCTATCCACCACAATCCAAATCGGATCATATATCTCTAACAGATGAAAACTTGTATATAACATTGCAATAATAAGCGCCGAAAGTAAGCTATATAATTTTTTCCAAACAGAATATAGCGTGATTCCTATAAAAGAAATAATACAAAGTAAAAGAGCATTTACTGATACCATGAATGAGGCAATCGTTACATGTAACGGAGAGCAAATTATAAAAATCAGTATACAAGCGCCTAACTTCCACCGAATATGGTCCTTTTTCATAAAAAAGGTTACGACAATCCACCCTATCCAAGCTATAAAATAAAAAGTACTTCCATCCATCAACTTCACCTCCTATGTTTTCCATTATGGGAACTTTTTATGAAAGTTAATCCACTTTATTTACGCATAGTTTTTTCTTATAACAGCAACACTTTTAACAAGGAGGTGTTATTCATTATGGGTAAAGATCGCCAAGAACGAAAACTGCGAGAATCACGCCGCGTTGAATCTGATCGTAATCAATCACTACAATATCCAGGTGCAACTGGACTTGATACACCAGAGCAAGCTCGAAAACAAAACCAGCACTAATGAATACAAAAAGACGGTTTCGATATTGTACGAAACCGTCTTTTACATAATCATTTTAATGTTTTTTATTTATATTGAAATAATATTTTGTATACTATATCCTCCTATCACTTCTTTTTACCTCCACCTATTTCCCTTAGAAAATCAAGCCCTCTCCAAAAATCTAGTAACTAATCATCTTCATTTTTTAACCTTTTTTCAATTACAACTTTTATAAAATACCAATTCCATTTTTTATTACGAGAAAGAAAACAAAACAAAAAAATCAACCGAACGGTTGATTTTTTATCTCCTACTATAATGCGCAGTATCAATACCACGCTGCATTAACCAATGATATGTTTCACCTTTTACAACAAGAGGTACAGATTGCAACTCTTCTATCGTCTTCGCACCGAGAGCTGCCATAATAAATTTCAAATCTGTATGCAGAAACTCAATTTCATCCACTAATTTCTCGATACCATCTTCCATTAAAATACGTAAAAAGTAACCAGCAAATGCAGTTGTATTCGCCCCTAATGCGATTGCTTTCGCTACGTCAAGCGCTGTTTGTATACCCCCAGATGCAATAAAAGAGAGGTTATTATTTGTAGAGGTTGCTTCAATAATCGAGGTTGCTGTTTGTATGCCATGCCCATCAACTTAAGGATAGACACAATATTAACTTTTGTTCATTTGAACT
>NZ_JBMDKC010000078.1:0-26761 GCF_057809515.1 Bacillus sp. FG16 | reverse complement strand
AAACTTATATAGGAGCTCATAACCCTCCGAATGGCATAGAAACTATTACTTTTAATATAGATCCAAGTGGAGTAAAGGTTATAAATTTTGTTCATAAGGATACTTGAAGAAAAAGTGATATTCTTCATACCTTGATGAGAAGGATATTTGAATTGAAAAATGTAATAAAAGAACCCGTTTGTTATAAACGGATTCTTCTCACAAGATTTGCAAGAAATTCAAGGTAACTAGACCGGAGCACTTATTGAATTTCTTGTGATAATACTGTATGCAAAGGAATCAATAAGGTTAAAAAAATTTAAACAAAATCCTTATTTGCTAATAAATAAAAAGAGCGCACTTTTATATGCACTCTTAGTAAGATAGGCGAATGTCTCATGAAATGCAAATCTAAAAAGTTGTAATCAGATTTTCACGAGTGAATTTTTAATATTGTATGCTTTTCTTGGAGTTATGGAGCCTGTCATTAAAGGAAAGAGACAAGTTGGATTAGATGAAATTGGTATACATACATGAAGAAAGACGTACGGGTATCTTATGTACATGCAAACAAAAAACATAGCATTATTCAATCACTCGTGAGAGAAGGTCATCTTACGTTATATAGGTGTAAACCAAGATGCAATGGATAAAGCGATGACTAGGTTTAAAATCTAATCATTGCTTATTTCGTTTTAAATTTAGGAGTATCGTCAGCATTAAAAAAACGCTATGGGCATGCAAGATTTTATGCAGTTTTTCGGCTAACCCAGTAACAAACGAGAAACCTAAGCTGTGTCAGAATAGAAATGTTTAAAAAACGCATAGATTGATAAAAGGGAAAGGCTAGTCCCTTATGAGAATAAGGAATAATAACATTTTCATTACTATTTTCTTCTATATTTATATATAATTAATCTATATTTTATATATAAATAGGAGGGAATTTATGACTACAAATAAGGACTACATTCGTTATATTCGGGGAAAAGTAGGGCACGATTTAATAATTCTTAATTTTGCTGGAGGTATTGTTTATAACGAACGAAATGAAATTCTTTTACAAAAACGGGGAGATAGAAATGAGTGGGGTCTACCAGGTGGTGCTATGGAACTTGGGGAATCTCTTGAAGAAACCGCTAAACGAGAAATATTTGAGGAGACAGGATTAAATGTTGAGGTTGAACATCTTATAGGTGTCTACTCTAAATATTCTGGTGAGTTTCCGAACGGAGATAAAGCTCAGACTATCACTCATTGTTTTCAATGTAAGCCAATTAGCGGAGAACTTACCGTAGATGGTATTGAGACTTTGGATTTAAAATATTTTCCAATAGACCAAATACCAAAATTATTCACAAAACTACACGAAGATGCCTTAGAAGATTGGCTTTCCAAAAGAAAAGGTGTATTTAGATAAAACACTTTCAAATTAATTATCCATAATCTTTAACTAACGGGCGCTTTAATTGAGTAAGAAAATAAAAACTTTTAACTGCCGCTAAAGATAATTATGTTAATGATCTAGTGATGGCGGTTCTGGTAAGGACAAGAAGAGGAACGTATAAAAATAGAGTTGTAGAAATAGAAAGGGTGGATTCCTTGAGAGAGAGTAAGGGTCCACCTATTTTTTGCTATCGATAATGAGACGTATGTAAACTTCAGATGAATATGTTATACAATAGATTTAAAAAGAGATGGGGAGAACAATGTGTATAAACTATCCATTTAAATCAAAATCAAATTACTATTTAGTACCAGGACAATTTTGGACTATCCCTTTAGATAACAGGAAATTTGCATGTGGTAGAGTAATTGAAACAGCCCCAAATAATAGAAGGGGATTTTAATTTTTATGATATTTAAAATTTGCTTTTAGATAATGCTTTAAGTTAAGTCTTTACAATTAAGTCCATTAAACGAAAGCCTTTAAATATAGAGCGTACAACTTTCATGAAGATGCCCCCTAAAAGAAATATTAAGTATGTATTATTTCTTTTCTTTAACTTCGTATTTAGCTTCAATAAAATTTAATAATTTACCTTTTGGATCATCATTTTCTTATATTCCCTTATCGTATTGTATAATTGATTACGAGTTACTCTTTCTATTTTGATGTTCCTCTACTTTCTTATCATATACCTTAGAGAAATCATCCTTGTTTTCTTTAGCTAATTGGTAAACTGCTTCTTTCCACTGTTCTCTATCCATGCCTAACAGGTGGGGGAAACTATTCGCAATAACTACACTAACTTCTTTTACATCTTTACCTTTTGCTTCTAATATTGGTTTTGTACCTTTTCTTGCATCCTCTACCCCTTCTAAGATGAGTTTATGCGTGTCTTTATACTTATCAGGTACTTTTACGTTCTCCATTCGGTCTAAAGCTTCATCCAAAATACTTACTGTTTTGAATACCTCTTTATACTTTTCATCACCTTTTTGTGCATAACCTAAACCTATTATTATGTCATCCTTATTAAAGTTAAACTCTAGTAATTGCTCATAAATATAGCTTGGATACTGTGTCTCAGATATTGTAGTTTTTAACATTGCTTTACTAGTTTCTTCAGTCTTAGGAGTAGAATTTTTATCTCCTAGCCCACAACCGAACAATAATAGAACTGGTACTGTTAATGCTATGAGTTTCGTGGTTTTCATTATGTATTCCCCTTTCGGAAAGAATTGTAATTAATTAACATATTGTACCATGACATAAATTATGAATATTAGATATACATATTTCCTATCTTTACCGTGGAATTCATTTATTGTATTAATTAAGAATATGATACACATGCTTGAAAATGAAAATAAATTTATAGCTCGTGAACTGAACAAATACAAGGAAAAAGAAATATTTATATTTTCATCACCCTGTACCATCCATTTTGTCTAAAATATGGGTAGTCAAACCCACACATTAGTACACAATTGGGAACATAATCAGTATATTAAGAAAGAATGTGGGAATTATCTAAACAAAAAAGCGCTAACAAGTTTGCAAACAAACTTGCTAACACCTATAAGAAATAGACATAAATTATCGCTGATATGTCATCTTTAATAATAGCCATAAACAATTAGAACACACTAATACCAAGGAATCATAAAAACATTCTTAATATACATGATACTAGTATAAACTCTATATTTCTTTTAATAATTTAAGGTTATATCTTTTCTTCATTAGCCGCTTTTAACCACGCTTCGTAGAATTCTGTAACTGATGCATATCGTTCTGCTCGATTGTTATTTACAGCACGATACGCTACCTCATATAATTCCTTACTTGCTTCCCATTTTATAAAGGAACGATCTTTTTCACCGCCTAAAAGTGAGAACGCCATTGCTCCCATATTAAATACATTTGTTCTTTCATCAATTATAGCGTTTAGTTCAAATTCCTTTGGTGACATAAAACGGGAGGAACCCCAAAGCCGACCTATTTTATTTATGTAAGGTTTCTTACTGTATAAATCTATATCACAAATTTTTGTCTCGTTTGTATTGAAATTATATAAAATACTACCGTCATAAAAATCTATCGCTACATAGTTTTTCTTTTCTACATAAGTATGGAAAGAAAAAATGGAATGTAAGGAATGAATTCGTTCTATAGCAGATAAATGTCTAAATTTATAAAATGGAGAGTTTGGATTTTTATATTTTTCAGGAGGTGGGAAACGCCAATGCGAATGAAGACATTCACCATCAAACCAATCGAAAATTAATACATATCCAGATTGAACTGGCAAATGATCAATTAGTCCTATGAGCGAGTCATGCTTTAATTCTTCATAGATAGTAACTGAATTTTTTAGCCTTTCAATAGCATCACCCGATGTTCCTTCATATGCAATTGTTTGTGCTCCTGCGTATTTAATAAATTTCTTATGACCATCTTTTTCTATACCAAAACTTATATTACCTGAATCTTGTTGGTCAAAAACTGCAAATATGGTCCCTAATTTAATAAGCCAATCAAAATTATGATATTCTTTTAATTGGAATGTTACGTTATTTAACTGAATTTCTACGGAATTATCTTTCATAGATTACCTCACATTTCATATAATTAAGTTGTACATTCCACTATTCGACATATTTTATGGAAATCCTATGTTAATAATATAAAATTTTATAAATATAATGATAAACACTTATAAAAAGGTGAATACAATGAATCAACAAATTGTTATTAAAGCATATCAAAAAGACTGGGTTGAAGAGTATATAAAAGAAAAAGAGAAATTCTGTTCCTTGTTCGGACAAGAAATAATTGCTGTTGAACATATAGGAAGCACTGCAGTAGCAGGATTAGGAGCTAAACCTCTTATTGATATGATGATTGGCGTAACAGACTTGCAAATAACTGAAAACTGGATTGAAATTCTATCGGAAATTGGATATGAGTTTGTTCCAAAAGAAGCTACGAATTGGCGTTTTTTTAGAAAGGGAAAATGGAGAGCGGGTACTCATCATTTGCATGTTTATATTTATAATAGTTACGAGTGGAGAAACAATATTTTATTTCGTGACTTTCTAATAAGCCATGAATGGGCACGTAAAGAATATAGAGAATTAAAAGAGATGCTTGCTATTACATATGCTTTTGATCGTGTCTCATATACAAAGGCGAAAGCGCCGTTTATTCAAAATATAATAAAGTTAGCTAAAAAAAATCAATAGTAATTGATATTGAAATTCTCATTTTATTTTAATCTTTTTCTCATGTTCTTTTCTTTTTTATTTGATAGACTGCTTGTTACAAAGCCTTTATTAGTAAGGGGATTAAATAAAATGGAGAAGATATTAAGAAATAAATATTTGCATGTGTGTGTTAAAATTATAGGCATTACTATTATTATTTGTAGTGTAGAATTGCTATTTATTAATGTTATGTACGGCAATGCACTGAATGTAAAAGGATTAAATAAAAAATTAGGCTCTTTTGGTGAATATGGGGCGATTATCGCTGCTTCACTATGGTTTTTACGGCATATATGGTTGTTTTTAAAGAATAAAAATATACAAGGATTTAAAAAAGTTAAAGAAATATATCTATTCGCCAAAAAGTTTCATGTATTAATTGGTTACGCTGTAATAGCTGTTACGATTACTCACGGTGTTTATTTTTTAATAAAAGGGAGTCGTCATATTTTACTCATATACAGTGGTATATTTTCTCTATTAGCTATAATTGTACTAGGGATTGTTGGGTTTTATTTACAGCGAATAAATAATAAAGAAAAATTTGTGATGTATAAAAAAGTGCATCAAATGATTGTAATTATTTTTGGAATAGGATTATTTATTCATTTAATCGTCTAGGAGGAACTACTGTTGCAACACATTTTAATTATTGAGGATGAGGAAAGTTTAGCAGATTTTTTAGAATTAGAACTAAAATATGAAGGGTATCAAGTAGATATACAACTTGATGGGAGAAAAGGATTAAGCGCAGCACTTGAAAAGAATTACGATCTCATATTGCTGGATTTAATGCTGCCTGGATTAAATGGACTAGAGGTATGTCGTCGACTAAGAGCTACTAAAAATACACCTATTATTATGCTGACTGCTCGTGATAGTATTATGGACCGTGTGACAGGTTTAGATAGTGGAGCTGATGATTATCTTCCGAAACCATTTGCAATTGAAGAACTGTTAGCACGTATGAGAGTGATATTTAGACGAGAAGAACATAATGAAAACAAGCAGGTTTCATTTCTTACATTCAAAGATTTGCAACTTCAGATTGAATCTCGAACTATAACTAAAGGAAATGAAGAAATTGAACTTACAAATAAAGAATTCGAGTTATTGCTTATGTTTATGAAAAATATTAATCGCGTACTTACTCGTGATATTTTATTGGACCAAGTATGGGGATATGGTGCAATTGTTGAGACAAATATCGTTGATGTATATGTTCGTTATTTGCGAAACAAGTTACATAGTGTAGATAAGGAGGAGTATATCCAAACAGTCCGTGGTGCGGGATATATAATGAAATGATAAAAAATATTGTGTTTCGAATTCGAAATCTACCTATAAAGTGGAAACTAACACTTTGGTCCACTACACTAGTATTTATTTTATTCATTTTATATAGTGCATTACAGTTTATTGTAATTAATAAGTGGACTATAGATTATGAACAGAAACAAATAAATAGGCAAGTGACGGAAATAGCGGCATATTTCCAAGATAAAAATGATACCCTTTCGAGTAAAACATTTGAAAATAGTAAAGAGTTTCTAAACAATATGATTGATAAGCATCAAATGATTCGTATTATTGACATGAATGGGGAGCCGATTATTACTGTTTCACGAGATTTTAATGAAACGTGGGTAAAACCGAAGCAGGTTATAAAAGATGAGTCATTTATAAAAAGGCATTTAGAAGATCGAATATTAGTTAAGCGCATACCAATAAAAACGAAAGACTTTACTGGCACTATTGAACTTACGAAAAACCTAGAGATATTTGATCATTTATTAAAAATTATTTTAGTGGTAATGGTTATTGCTGGAATATTCGGATTGATATTTAGTTTTTTAGGCGGGATACTTATAACGAAGAAACTATTATCAAGTGTCCAAAGTATAACAGATACGATGAAACGTATTAAGAAAAATGGACTAAATGAACGAGTTCCAGTACGAGAAAATAACGATGAGCTTGCAAAATTAGCACTCCTTTTTAACGAGATGATGGATGAAGTAGAAACTTCTTTTACACAACAGAAACAGTTTGTTGAAGACGCATCTCATGAATTAAGAACACCGTTAACAATTATTCATGGGCACTTAGCGATGTTAAATCGATGGGGGAAAAGTGATCCAGCAGTATTAGATAAATCTCTTCAATCTAGTTTAAAGGAAGTAGATCGTTTAAATAAATTAGTTTCAGAATTGCTAGAACTATCAAGAGCTGAATCTGAACAATTGCATCCAATAGCAGCTGAGCCAGTACATGTAAATAGCGTATTAAAACATGTTACACAAAACTTTGTAGTACTTCAAAGTGATTTTCAATTTGATATGAAATTTGGGGATGATGCAGCTTATGTGTCAATGCCATCATCTTACTTAGAACAAATTATTATTATCATAATGGATAATGCAGTTAAGTATACAAAAGAGATTAATAAATATATTTGCATAGAATCTAGTTTACAATCAGGGAAAGTTAAAATTTGTGTAATAGATCATGGAGCGGGAATACCTGAATCCGATTTACCATTTGTTCTTAATCGGTTTTACCGAGTTGACAAAGCGAGAAGTCGAAAACAAGGTGGTAACGGGCTAGGCTTGTCTATTGCCAAACGACTTGTAGAAAAATATAACGGAAATATTCAAATAGAGAGTAAAGAAAATGAAGGAACAATCGTTACGATTACATTACCTTGTATAATAAAATAAGCAATCAAAGAAGGGATGCTTTTTGCATTCCTTCTTTTTTTACGATCAAATCATTTTGTTTATTTCGAAATTTCTAGTACATTAAAATTATTAAGGGGGAATAATAATGAAAGCTATCGTACATCAATATAAAACTGGATTTGACGGTGTAGAATATAAAATATCACCTGGGAGAACACTTAATGATGGGGAAGTTAAAGTGAAATTAAAATCAGCAGGTTTAAATCATCGGGATTTATTTATTATGAATAATAGAAAAGAAATGCAATTACCTTTAATCTTAGGATCAGATGGTGCAGGTATTGTTACGGAAATTGGAAATGGTGTTTCTGATAACATACTACATACAGAAGTTATTATTAATCCTAGTATTGGATGGGAACATGCTACTGAAGTACCGGAGTTACCGGAAGTGCTAGGTGGACCAAAAGATGGAACGTTTGCTGAATATGTAATTGTACCAGCTGAAAATGTAGTAGAAAAGCCGTCATATCTTACTTGGGAAGAATCAGGTGTTTTATCTTTATCCGCATTAACTGCATATAGAGCGCTTTTTACAAAAGGTAGATTGAAGTGCGGCGAACACGTTTTAATTCCGGGAATAGGCGGTGGTGTTGCTACTTTTTCCATGTTATTCGCGAAAGCAATCGGCGCAAAAGTGAGTGTTACTTCAAGGGTAGAGAATAAAATGGAACTTGCTGAAAAATATGGTGCAGATATTTCGTTTCATAGTGCCGGAAATTGGGGAGAGAGCTTACAAGGTGAAAAAGTAGATTTAATAATAGATAGTATAGGTCCGGCAACTTTTTTGAAATATTTTGATGTATTAAAACCAAATGGAAGAATCGTGAATTTTGGTGCAAGCTCAGGAGATAAAATTGAATTACCATTACGCGCATTATTTTATAATCAAATTGATATTATGGGAACATCCATGGGTAGCCGTGAGGAATTTAATGAGATGATAAAGTTTATAGAAAAACATCAAATTAAACCAATTATTGATAAAGTTTACTCGTTAGAAGAAGCAATTAGTGCGCTAAGCCGTATGGAGATTGGAGAACAATTCGGAAATATTGTACTTCAAATGAATTAAAAAATATGATTTTGCAATTAGTATATTTAAATGAACATGTTATGTATCCAAAACAAGAAAAAATACGAACCGCCTTATTATAAAGGCTTACCGGCTTTATACATAAATAGCGTATAAAATTTGTTTTATAATTGTCACATGAGTAATAGTAAAATGAGAATTAGATGAAAAAAGTTTAAGCCTATTTTCATAATGGTATTGTATACTGTGTAAATCAAGAACACTTGTATGTAAGGAGAGAGTTTAATGAATTACACAGTATTTCAGTGGTTTAATAATTTTGCTGGTTCATCCAAACTATTAGATACGCTAATGGTTGCTATTACAAATAGCGCTGCATACGTAGCCATTCTATTTATGCTTATCTTATGGTTTAATAATGGAAAGAAAGAGAAAGCAATTAGAAAACAATATACAGTTTTATATACGACGCTTTCGGTTATTATTGCATTATTAGTAAATGTTCTTATACACGCGGTATATTACCATCCGCGTCCGTTCGTATCACATGATGTACATCAATTAGTACCACATGCAGCAGATTCATCATTCGTTAGTGATCATTCTGTACTTGTATTTTCAATCGCCTTCGTATTTATTCTTAGAGGAGAAAAACTGAAATACATCGCGCTATTATGGGCAGTATTAGTCGGTATATCACGTATGTACGTAGGTGTTCATTATCCTTTAGATATACTTGGTGCAGCATTCTTAACACTTATTACGAGCGCTTTAGTAATGCAAAGTACACGTATGTTTGAACCAATAGCGAAACTTGTATTCAAAATGTATGCATTAGTAGCGAGACGAATTCCTTTCTTAGCGAAATATAATCATATCGCGTAATTTTCTTATAAAAAGTTCCCCTTTGGACATCCGGAGGGGAACTTTTTATAGTAAATACGAAAAGAGTGTAGAGTGCTATACATTCAAGTTTCATTAAGTAATATTCAGAAATTTCACGCACCGTATTTTAAATAAAAAAATAAAGACACAAAATAACAATAGTCAGTTTCGCATTGTTTTAAAGGAATTAAAAAGAAAACTTCGAAACATATAGTATTGCAAACAAAAACTACAAATTTCAAACCATATCTTCGTATAAATCAATCCAAAAAGAAAGGAGATAAATATGCAAAAACTTCAAACGAATAAAGGCGCTCGATATATGATGATTGCTTTTATTGTTTTGTTTCTTATTATGATTTTGCGTATATTCTATATCCAGGCAGTAGGAGTCGTGCATAATGTGAATGTAAAGGATCTTGCGGATGAACAACATAATAAAAAAGGTGTTTTAGAAGCGAATCGTGGCACTATCTATGATCAAACCGGAAAGGTGTTAGTACAAGATTCTACAACGTATCGAGTTGTTGTGAATTTAAAAGGAAAAGATAAAGTGAAAAATAAAGATGAAACCGCACAACAATTAGCTGATGCGCTTGAAATTGATAAAGAAGAAGTATTAAAAAACTTTCATGAAGGACGTACGCAAGTTGAAATTGGAAAAATCGGTCGGAACTTATCTAGGGAAATGAAAGAAAAAATTAATAATTTAAAAATACCAGGTGTATCTTTTATGTCGGAAAAAGCAAGAGTGTATCCAAATGAAGACTTTGCATCCTATATACTTGGTTTTGCTAGACCAGATGATAAAGGGAATACGGAAGGGAAATTTGGACTTGAAAAGAGCTTGGATAAATATTTGCGCTCTACAAACGGGAAAATAGAATATGTGGGTACACGAAGGGGGATTCCGCTTACGAATGATATAGGTAAAGTAGAACCTGCTAAAAATGGGAATAACGTATATTTAACGCTTGATAAACAAATTAATAGCTTTTTAGAAGAAGCGATGAACAAAACACAAGAGCATTATGATCCTTCTATGTTAATTGGAATTATTGCTGATCCAAAAACAGGAAAGGTTTTAGCGATGTCTAGTAAACCTAGTTACAATCCTAATGTAGGTGATATCGAATACTTTTTAAATGATCCAATTGCAAATGCATATGAACCAGGTTCAACAATGAAAGCTTTTACGTTAGCAGCTGCCATTAATGAAGGTGTATATAACGGAAAAGAATATTTTCAATCTGGAAAATATTCCGTTGGTTCATCTGATATAAAAGACCATAATGGTGGATTTGGATGGGGATCAATTACATTTGATGAAGGTTTTGAAAGGTCATCAAACGTAGCTTTTTCTATTTTAGAAGATCAGTTACTGAAACCAAATAAATTTAAGCAATATATAAATAAATTTGGATTCAATCAAAAAACAGGAATAGATTTACCTGGTGAAAGTAAAAATACTTTATTATTAAATACACAAATTCAACAAGTTACAACTTCTTTCGGTCAAGGTTCTACAGTTACTCCGATTCAATTAGTCCAAGCGGCTACTGCTATAGCAAATGACGGGAAAATGATGCAACCATATATCGTTGATAAAGTTGTAAATCCAACAAACAAAGAAGTTATTATGGAAAATCAACCGAAAGAAATTGGGAATCCGATAAAAAAAGAAACAGCGGACAAAGTTAGAAGCTTAATGGAGCGTGTCATAACATCTTCAAAAGGAACTGGTACAATGTATAAAGTGGATGGTTATCCAATTGGAGGTAAAACAGGAACAGCACAAATCCCGAATCCTGAAAACGGCCGATATATGGAAGGGAAAGAGAATTACATTTTCTCCTTTTTAGGAATGGCTCCAATTGATGATCCGGAGTTAATCGTATACTTAGCTATTAAGCAGCCAAAGTTAAAAGGAGATGAGTATGGAGCTCAGCCTCTTGCTGAAATATTTAAACCTGTTATAAAAAACAGCCTTGAATATTTAAAGGTGAAACCGTATACAGAAAAACAAATAGCTGATGCAACGAAGCAATCTCAATTAAAAGTACAAAATTATGTAAATCAATCGATGGGTACAGCAGAGAAAAGTGTAGAAAAAGAGAAGCTACAGCCAATAATTTTAGGAGAAGGAAAAATAATAAAACAATATCCACAGTCTGGCGAGGTCATGAGTGAAGGTGATCGTATATTTTTATTAGGGAATAACGCACAAATGCCAAATGTAAAAGGTTGGTCCATGCGTGATGTTATGTATTTCTCTAAGCTTTTAAAATTAGATTTGAAAACTTCTGGTACGGGTTATGTAACGAGCCAAAGTATTGAAAAAGGACAAGATTTACAAGAAGGAGATACACTAGAACTAGAATTAGAACCGCCGTTACAACCGCCGTTACAACCGTTAACAGAGGCGAATACGAATTAATCCAGGCATTTGGAAGGAGCTATATGAAAATAGCTCTTTCTTTAGAGTTGCAAGTAATTTCACGCACCGTAATTTTTAGAAAAAATAAAAAATAAACGAATTAACAATAATACGTTGTTAAATATCTGATTATTTTTTATTTACAGTTAAAATTATTTGTGATAATATGGAAAAAATCAAATGCAGTGAAGAGAATAGTAAATAAAATGAATTTTTCACAGAGAGCTCCATGTAGCTGAAAAGGAGTAAAAATTCTTTATTGAATCAAGCCTCTGAGCAGTACACCGGAACCTGATATGAAGGGGGTGGTGTGACGGGAGCTCCCGTTATAGAGCTATGGTATAAGCATGAATGAGAATGCAGTACCTGATAAGGTTAATATGGTGACATATTAACAAACTAGGGTGGCACCGCGATGATAAATCTCGTCCCTAAGATTAAAAGTCTTGGGGGTGGGGTTTTTTTATTGTTTTAAAACAATTTGGAAAGCGGGAGCCAAAAATGAAAAACTTACTTAAAGATTGGAAATATCCTTTATTACTACTGTCCGGAGTTGGTATTGCGAATTTAGGGGCATGGATTTACTTAATAGCACTGAATGTACTTGTCTATAATATGGGTGGCTCAGCCTTAGCTGTTGCTACTTTATATGTAATAAAACCATTAGCCACTTTATTTACAAACGCTTGGTCTGGGAGTATGATTGATCGTTTAAACAAACGGAAATTAATGATTCACCTCGATATATATCGTGCGTTATTTATCGCTATTTTACCTTTACTTCCGTCACTTTGGATTGTTTATGTATTCGTATTCTTTATAAGTATGGCCAGTGCAATTTATGAGCCAACTGCTATGACGTATATGACGAAATTAATTCCAGTAGAGCAAAGACAACGTTTCAACTCATTACGTACTTTAATAGGATCTGGTGCATCATTAATTGGACCAGCAGTAGCGGGGGGATTATTAATTGCAGGTACACCAGAGTTTGCTATATATATGAATGCTATAGCATTTCTCTTATCAGGATTCATTACATTACTTTTACCTAATCTTGATAAGAAAGAAGCTTCGGATACAACAAGTAATACATTATCTCTTACAGTATTAAAAAAAGATTGGAACACTGTTATAAATTTTAGTAGAAAACATGTGTATGTCGTATGCGTGTACTTCTTATTTCAAAGTATGTTCGTATTAGCAACCGCTACTGATTCACTTGAACTATCGTTTGCGAAAGAGGTATTACTACTAACAGATAGTGAATATGGTTTTCTAGTTAGTATAGCTGGTGCAGGATTTATTTTAGGTGCCATAACAAATACAATTTTGTCAAAGAAATTAGCACCTTCACTTCTAATTGGAATAGGATCATTATTCATTGCAATTGGTTATTTAATTTATGTTTTTTCAAATGTATTTTTAATAGCTGCTATTGGATTCTTTATTTTATCTTTCTCTATGGCATATGCAAATACAGGATTTTATACGTTTTACCAAAATAACGTTCCCGTTCATATAATGGGACGGATCGGAAGTATATATGGACTTGTTATTGCGTTAGTAACAATCTTTATTACAATAGTATCTGGTGTTGCGACTCAGTTCATTTCTATACAACTTGTAGTTATTGTAGGTTCATTGATCATGTTATTTATTACTATCGTCTTGTGTGTGTTTACGTTATTCCCATCACAATCTAAGTTGTATTCTACTGAATCAATAAAGTGAAACTTTAATCAGGGGGGCATCCCCCACTGATTATCATCCCTCACCAATCGGGCTTTTACGGGCAGCAGGGTCCCCACTTAACTTCTTTGCTTTCGCTAAATTTTGAGATGGGGGTCCTACTGCCCACAAATAGCGGAATACATTCGAAATGAACTTTGTGTTCTCATTAACAATTTATCGTATTTAATAAAAGGGTTCTTTCCCCTTTATATGGAAAAATTAATAAGGGTAAAGAACAATACCGAAAGACAAGGGTGGTTGTCGTGATAAAAACAAAAGATGAAATTAATAAAATTGTAAAAGAAATACAAAAGAAAATAGATTTCTCTGGGGTAGTTTTAGTAAAAAAAGAAAAAGACTTAATCTATGAAAAAGCAATGGAATTGTAAGAAATGTAGGCGGGAATATTTTATTATTAATGCCTTTAGGATTTTTAGCACCAATCTTATGGGATAAATATACGAAATTCAAAAATACTATTTTATTAGGATTTACTATATCAGTTAGTATTGAATTGCTACAATTAATTCAGTCTTTATTTAGTGGAGTGGGACGTATTACTGATATTGATGATGTAATCTGTAACGTTCTAGGTTCTATTTTGGGATATTGTATTTATAAAATCTTTTTAAAAATGGCTAATAAATGTAACATTCGAGTGTTAGATAAAACTAATTCTAAAGGTGTAAAATTAGTTGATAAATAGGAGTTTAAACTAGTTATTAAAGGCGTACGAGTAAAAAGTACGTCTTTTTATTTTTATAAATAATGCTTAAGGCTGATGAGGAATCACATTTCCCATCTTACAATTGAAAGTAGCTATCGTATTTCAAGTATGGAATGAAAAGGGGAGAATATAATTTTTAAAGATAAACAAGTTTATGGGAGGATTCTAAATGGATATTTTACTTGTTATTCTTATTATTGTTTTGATGCAAAGTAAAGAACGAAAAGTGAAAATAAACCGTATTTGGCTCATTCCGGCTTTGTTGTGCTTTGTAACAATCCAGTCCATTATTCATGCGGGACAAATAACTTTGTTGCAAGGACTACTGTTTGTTGTAATGCTTGGAATCGGCTTAGGTCTTGGAATTATACGAGGAAGAGCTTTAACATTTCGAGTAGATAGTGAAACAGGTCATGTACTACGAAAAGGAAATTGGGTAAGTACAATAATCCTTCTTGTTATTTTAGGAGCAAAAATTATAATTAAACAAAGTATGTTTTCTGGTAGTACGCACCAGACATTAATGGTTGTAACAAACGCCTTTTTATGTATTACATTAGGCACTGTGATTAGTAGACGTTATTATATTTGGAAAAAATATAATGAATTAACACAAAAAACGTAAATACATTCACCCCCTGTTTAACATTGCTAAGAACGGTAATACTAATTAACATTGAACTTTTACAACAAGGGATGATAATATGATATACATTTACACAGACTTCGGCGGTACTCATACAACTTCACTTGCTGCAGCGTATCATTTAAATAAATTACCAACGGATCGTAAGTTAACGAAAGAAGAAATTTTGAATGTAGATTACTTTAATAAATTGAAAACAGAAGATATGGGAAAAATTATTTTTCATGGAATTGATGAACATGGTCATCCTGTATATACGATTGGATGTGGCGCATCAAAAGTTGTTGTACCTGCGATGAAGCATTTAGGAGAAATCTTGCAAAAACATTATCAAAGTCATGAAAAAATTATTTTTTCTAATACATCACCAACCGTACCTTTACCAATGACTTTTGGTGGTCTGTTTTCTAGAAGGTTCCATATCGATTTTATTGGCGTACCGTTACTAGTATGGGGAGCAAAAATTTGCTGTGATAATATACAAAGGCTTGTTAGTTATACAAAAGAAGCTGGACGATTAACGAATGATTATGTTGTAATTTTAGATAATGAAACTTTTAAATAGTATATGATAAGAAGAAAATCGAGCAAATTCCTTGATTTTCTTTTTTATTTGTGAAATAGACAAGAAATAGTCACATTTAATATGCATCTACTATAGCCAAAACAATAAAGTCCTGTTACTATTACAGGGATATTCTCTTTTTATAACATAAATATATAGAAAAATTAGAAAAGAGGAATTGAATTAAGGGAGGAACAACATGAAGCGTGTTGCTTGGATTACTGATAGTACAACTGCGAATTTTAAAACAGAAGGAGATAACTTTGTTATCCCAATCGAAGTTATTATTGATGGAATGTCGTACAAAGATTGTGAAGAAGGTGTGCGTGAACGTGTTTATAATGCGTTAAACGAAGGTAAAACAGTCACTACTTCACAACCTAATATTGGGGAAATGGTAGAGTTATTTACGAAATGCAAAGAAGAATATGAAGAAGGATTTGCAGTTGCTATTAGCGGAAAAGTAAGTGGAACCTATCAAAATATGAAGCTAGCTGCAGAAATGGCAGGTTTTCCATTAACGGTATTAGATAGTGAAACAACAAGTTATCCAATGGATGAACTAATTAGAAAAGCGAAATCGTTATACAATGATGGTATGACTTTACAAGATATACACAAAACATTAGTAGATGAAAAAAGAAGACCTTTTCATGTATTCCCAAAAAGCTTAAAAGGTTTATATGCAAGTGGTCGTGTAAAGGGCATTCAATTTTTACTTGGAAGTTTATTAAGTGTTAACTTAATATTAGAAGTAAAAGGTGGAGAGCTTTTACTTGAAAAGAAAGTTCGTAAAATCCAAAAATGTCGAGAATATATTAAAAATGAACTTGAAAAAGAATTACCAAAAGTACTTCACATGTTCCATGCTAATGATAAAGATGGAGCCGAGGAATGGATTGCAGATATTAGACAAGCATTCCCTGAAATGGATTTCAAATTATATCCATTACCAATTTCATTTGCGGTTCATGCAGGTGAAGGAACAATAGCAATTAGTTATTAAAGTAAAACCCGTGAATAATTCACGGGTTTTTTATTTAATTAAAATGAAATTAGAATACAGAAGCTTAGGAATATTGGATATAAAATATGATAAATACGAGGCATAAGCAAGTTTACAATTTTCATGTCAACACTACAAACTTGACATGTTTATTAAGAAAGAGTGAGAATGAAAATATAACACTTATCCGATACATTCAGGGGATATTAGAATTGGATTTATTTTTAAGGGGGATGTTTAATGAAACCGGAAATAATTATCAGAAATTTCTTTAAAGAAGTGCGTTCAGGGATTAATCCAGATTTTTCAAATCGATATATGGCAGATAAAGTATTGGCACATCAAGTTATATCTGAAGAGGAACAAACAGTATACAGATCGCCGAAAGACTACGCTGAGCATGTAAGAGAGATGATTGAAGTATATGGGAATTTCTCTTTAGAAATTCAAGAATTATTAGTACAAGATAGTAAAGTATATGTACGCTGGAAACAAGTAGGTACACACATAGGAGAAATAGATGGGTATGAACCTACAGGTCTCCCTATAATTCAAATAGCAAGTGCAGTGTATAGAATAGAAAATGGGAAAATTTCAGAGTATTGGATTCAAATTGATAGATCAGGAATTCAAAATCAATTAGAGTGCAATAAGAATATTCAATAAATTATCTTTAAGAATAATAGAAAAAAGCATAAAAATAAGATTTTTAAAATACTTATTTCGGTTACATAAAGGATACAAATCAATGTACTTTTTTACTGAAAGATTCATTCAAATTAAAAAAGAGAGCATGTTTTAATAAATCTTTTAAAATATGCTCTCTTTTATTGTTTCTATGTGTACTTACATCAGTTTGATGTAACATTATTATACAGTAACAAGAAATATAGGCATCTGTTTATGAACAAAAAAAATAGTGACAATGGTTCATATGGTTTAAATTCGGTATACGCTAGTTAATAATGAAAATAATAGGCTTAGTCACAGGGTTCTTGCTGTAGACCGCAAAGTAAACGCATCAAATCATGTAAAATAAGTGAATCGGTTACCAAAAACCATAATTTTTGTAACTCTTTTGATCTTAATTAAAGTGCTCTATATCAATGGCATGCAATCTTACCAAAAGTAATTACCAAAATGATTACCAGAAACCTTTTTCAAAAGTATATGGTGCACTTTTGAAAATTTTATCGGTTCATACTTTGCGGTCTATGGCAGCAACCCTGTGATTAAGCCTAATAGAATCAATTTGTAATGTGTATTTCGTTTTACACTGTAAATCATTCATATTGAGTAATAGAATTGTAGAAACATATAATAGAATATTCGCACTAATATTTATACAGCTACAATCTATTTACATATAAGATTATTAGGATTATATTGACAATGAAAGAGAAAACAATAGATGGAAGGGGATGTTTTTTATGTTTAAAAAAGCAGCACTAGGGATTTCATCGTTAGCAATCACAGCGTTCATCGGATTAGGAATGGCAACAGAAGCTTCAGCTGGACCAGCAGCACCACTTACTTCACTGAACGTCGTACAAGTAGAGTCTGAGTTAGGCGGGGTAGAAACAATTAATCAGAACAGCTTCAGCACATCGCGTAACCACGGGGGAAAATACTTATATATTACAACGAAAGAAATGGGCTATGGCCAAAACCCATTTGCTAAAATGAATGGTTCTAATGTAAAAAGTATTGATTCCACTATAATTGGCGGAAGACCAATCGTTGGCTGGTATTATAAATGGGATGCTTCTGGACACCAACAAGGAACTTTTGAGTACCAAAAGACATCTATAAATGCACCATTTAATACAATGCGTACATCAATTTATATCCAATAATTTTGAAAGCGTTCGCACATATAGAATAGTAAAAAAGGTACTTCTAGGAGTACCTTTTTTTATTTGAATCACGTTCATCTATATTTACAATCCCGATTCCACAGCAAGAATACTACCCATAAAACAAAATCCTTAAACGTCTATAAAATTAATATGAACGCGTAGTACAAGTCCGCTACAGTTAAAGTACGTAACTTTACATATTTCAACTCAATGAAGAAGGAAGAAACTGTAGTACTTACGCCGCAGTTTTTAATTCATCCATGAACTCACAGTTTATAGATATATAAACATAAACGTACTACCTGCTCCTCTTTTTTAAATTCAAGATTAAAAAAGAGGAGCTAAACTTATATAAGCTTAGCTTGATGGGTATGTGGCGTAACTTTAAAATTAATTACATCTTTTTCATAGCATAAATAATTTTGTATAGGGAGATGAAAGGATTTTTTAAAATAATAAAGAAGTATGTATAAACAAATATATAAATGGTAGTGATTAGGATGAAAATCAGTAAGTTTGCAGAAGTAAATAATGTAAGTGTAGATACGATTAGACATTATATGGACCTCGGACTCGTTATTCCCGAGAAAAAAGGAAGTCACTATTTTTTTGACGAGTATTGTCAAAAGGATATAGAACTTATATTAGAGTGCAAATGGCTAGGGTTTAGCTTGTATGAAATTAAAGAACTGTTTCTTTATAAAAATTTAGGGAAATCCTTAGACTATGAAAAGGATAATTTTTATCAATCTTTATTTAAAGTAAAATATGAAAAGATTGAACAAGAAATAAAAACTTTAGAGGAACGAAAATGCAAATTAAAGGAAGTGTTACATAATTTATCTATAGAAACTGAAATTTCGAGTTCAATTTTAGGGGTAGATTTAAAAGTACTTCATTTATTTAAATGTGTTAAGTGTAACGGAAATTTAATTCTTGAAGATGGCATTATTAATAAGAATAAAATTATTGAGGGAAAGTTAATTTGTAATTGTGGTGAAAAATACACGATTATTTCAGGGGTTTTAACAGCGGGTAACTCATTGAAAGCGGATGAAAAGAAATCACTTGAAGATTCTATTTCGGATTATATTCATGAAACTGATACTGCTTTTTTGGAAAATGTTCAAAGAGGAGGGGAATGGGCGAAAAAGAAACTAATGCAATTAGATTTAAATGAAAAAATACTACTTGATTTAGGGTCTGGTATTGGGTTCTTTTTACGAAATATTTATGAAGAACTACCGGAAGAGTGTTTATATATTGCTGTTGATCGAGATTTGAATAAACTTTTACTTTTAAAAGATGTAATTGAGAGAAGAAATGTGAAAAGAAATATGTTATTTATCTGTGCCGACTTTCTAAACATACCTATTCAGAATAATTCTGTTGATATTGTAATCGATCAATCAGGTACAAGTAATTATAGTTTTGAACATGAGGAGTTCTTATTGTGCGAATTAAATTCCCTTTTTAAACACAATTGTTATTTATTAAGTTCATTTATTTTATTTAATAAATTTAGTATAAATAGCCAAATTGCACCTAGACTCAGAGAAAATTTTACATCTGCAAAAGTAACAAAAGAAATCGAAAATTTACAGTTTCAATCTATTGATGAAAGTACTTCAAATTATTTGATACGAGGGGGAAGGTACGAAGATTTCTTTGTTCAAGGAGAAGAAATTTATACATATTCATTTTTCGGAAAAAGATGGGGTTAACCCCATCTTTTATTTATTTCCCCTTAAAAATTTTCAAATAGTACATATTGCTATTGGGTTGACCCAAGAACTTACAATGTACGTAACACAAAGTTAGGTAGGGGGAAAAGTGATGGGAAGTTTACGATTACATATAGAAAATAAAAAAAGAAACCAAGAACTAAGAAATATTTGTTTATATTCAATTGCAAAAACAGTATCACTATTTGGTAGCTCTATTTATAGTTTTGCATTAGGATTGTATATTTTACAAATAACCGGATCTGCGTTAAATTTTGCAATTTCGCTCATATTAGGAACGATTCCAATGATTGTTATGAATCCATTTGCCGGTGTCATTGCTGATAAGGTTGATAAAAAGAAACTGGTTATTTGTATGGATTTACTAAGCGGATGCTTATTAATAACTGTTTATATATTAAGCAGCTATTATGGATTAAACTTATTCATCATTTATACTACTACCTTTCTTATGACAGTATTTACAACTTTTTTTGGAATAGGTTTAGAGGCCGTAAAACCGAATATGGTCACTAAAGAGCGGTTAATGAGTATTAATTCTATAAGTAAAATTATCGATTCTATATCTTTAATTCTAGGGCCTATGTTAGGGGGGATTGTTTTTGCAGTCTTTGATATTAAAATTTTTATAATTATAAATGGTATTTCATTTATCCTTTCGGCTATTTCCATATTGTTTATTAACTTTAAATTGTTTGAGCAAAACATAAATGAGGAATGTTCAATTAGAGAAATTAATTTTATTGAAGATATAAAGGAGGGATACTCTTATTTATTGGAGCGGAAAAGCTTAAAAAATACTTTTAGTATTTTAATTTCTCTTAATTTCTTTTTAGGCTTTGCTGTAACTGTTCCGTTGCCATACATTATTAACACAGTTCTCAATCTTAGTTCTAAGCAATTTGGTATGATTCAAGGGACTTTCTATCCCAGTTGATAATGGATAATATTATTGCCGTAAGGGTGATGACAACATAGGATGCATGATATATTTCGCCCCATTCGGTATGTTTTCCTTTCTTTTTTTTGGCAACCATCGCTACAATTCCAGTGATTAAGCATATTGTTCCAAATAGTATGTGTATGGTTAAAAGAATGTTAAAAATGCTCATAATAATTCCTCCTTTTTTATTTTTATAGTATTGCAGTATAGGAGAAAAGTTGAAAAATATAGTTAGTTCGGCTTAATATATTGAAATAAAGGTATTCCTAGAACAAAACCCAATGATTTAAATGTTTTCTCAAATTTAGTGAGATGATTATTATGTTAAATGAAGGAGAGACTTCTATGTTTACATCTATTACATATTTACAATCGGGCAATGACAAGCAACAAAAAATATATGATGTTTTGAATAGCCTAAACATAATGGAGGATTTAGCTTTATATAATCCCGTTCTTTGCGGGACAATCCCTATAAGAATTGATACTCCTCAATCTGACTTAGATATTGTAATGGAAGTATATAACTTTGATGTTTTTGAGCAGGAAATGAGATCTTTATATGGTTCTTATGGAGGGTTCAACATAAAAAAGAAAAAAATTAAAGGTACTGAATCGATAAAGGTGAATTTTGAATTCGAAGGTTTTGAATTTGAATTATTTGCTCAACCTAAGCCAGTGCGTAATCAAAATGCATATAGACACATGATAGTGGAGCACATGCTATTAATGCAGCATCCTCATATAAGAAAAGAAGTTATTCACTTAAAGGAACAAGGTTTAAAAACAGAACCTGCTTTTGCTCAAGTATTAAATATTGACGGAGATCCTTATGAAAAACTTATTTTATTAGGGCAGGAAATGAAATTGTGGTAAATAAGATACGTAAAAAAATCCTCCAAAAACAAAAGAGGATTTTTTTATACCGTTAACTTACGAATTAATTCACTGAGCAATTTAATACCGTTAGTCATTTGTTCTGGTGAAGCATATCCATATGATAAACGAATGTACTGATCTGATTCTTCTTCATAAATACGTCCTGGGTTTAAAAGAATTCCTTTTGATAGAGCCTCTGAAAATAGTTTTTTCATCGGAATGTTATGTACAACCTTTAGCCATATAAAAAATCCACCACTAGGAATATCCCACGATGCAATATCTGCACAATATTTATTTAAAGCTCGTATCATTATTTGTCTTCGCTCTTTCAGGTGCATTCTTACGTTTGCTACATGTTCTTCATAAAAACCTTCATTTATCCATTCAGCAGCTACTCTTTGAGATAAAGAGCTGGATCCATAGTCTGTTTGCATTTTTATATCTGACAATCTATTAATAACGGGTTCTGGTCCGATTATCCATCCAATTCTAAGTCCTGGGCTAAGTGTTTTAGAGAGACTACCAATATATAATACATGTCCATGTTTATCCATCGACTTTAAAGGAGCTGGAGGTGATTCATCAATCCATAACTCTCGGTATATATCATCCTCGATGATAGGCAACTGCTCCTTTTCACATATTTTTAATATTTCTTTTCTTCGCTCTTTGGACATCAATATCCCCGTTGGATTTTGAAAACAAGGGATTGAATATAAAATATTATTCTTTTGACTATATTTAATTCGTTTTAATAAGTCGTTAGGTAAAATACCGTGATGGTCCATTGATATACCGGATAAATTTATATTTGCTGATTGATAAACATGAAGTGAATATAAGTAAGAAGGTTGTTCAAGTAAAACAGTTGATTTTCTATGTAATAGACCAATCGATATTAATTGTAATGCTTGGAGTGCACCAGAGACTATTAATATAGAATCCGGTGATGCATGTATTCCAAATGATCTTACATATTTGCTTATTGCTTCACGTAACGGATAAAAACCTTTTTGTTCTTCGTATCCGAAATAATCTAATTCCTCACTGACGTTTTTTATTATAGATTGCATAGTTTCGAGCGGGAAAAGATGAGGTGCAAGTTCACCTTTACTAAGATGGATAAGCGTTTTATTTGCTTCTGCTTCATTTATTTCTCGCACCATTAACTTACTTGGTTTATGAATACCGGCTTTTACATATTCACTCCAATCGGGCGGAGGATTAGTTGCTAATAATGACCATGTATTATTCATTACAATTGTTCCTGCTCCGATTTGTCCTTGAATTAAACCATCTGCCATAAGTTCATCTAGCGCAGTAATTACAGTACTTCGATTTACATTAAATAATTTTGCTAACTGCCGCTGACTAGGAATTTTACTTCCAATTGGCCATTCTCCGTTTTCAATTTTTTCTTTCATATAGTCTATTATCTGCTGATATTTGGGCACTTTTTTATCGGTCGTCATATAAAAAACTCCTTCGTTAATTTAAAAGATCCAAAGTGGTTGGTTTTTCCGATAAATAACTGGTTGAAGACATTGTATCAACTATTAAATATGATGAAAAGAAATAATTGGTAATTTAAAAATGGTTGGTTTTTTAGGGAAGGAGAGAAAATATGCATAATAAAAAATGGGATTTACGCATTATATGTGCTCACGCTTTTACAATTCTTATATGGGGAACTGCTTTTCCAGCAATTCGTATGGGGCTTGAATCTTATACGCCTGAACACCTTACTTTACTACGCTTATTAATCGCCTCATTTATACTTTTGTTATTTTCATTTATATACAAACTACGACTACCACATTTAAAGGATATCCCAGCAATTTTCATATTTGGTGCTCTAGGATTTACTATTTATCACATCGCATTAAACTACGGCGAAAAAACAGTAAATGCTGGATCTGCAAGTTTAATAATTTCAGTCACTCCAATAGTGACGGCAATTCTTGCTTCTGTTTTTTTGAATGAAAAAATGAAATTAAATGGCTGGATCGGTGGTGTAATGAGTTTTGCAGGAATTTCCTTAATTTCATTTAGCCAAGGCGACGCTATTCAATTGAATAGCGGGGGATTATTTATATTATTAGCGGCGATTTCAGAAAGTCTATTTTTCGTTTTCCAAACATCTTACTTAAAAAAATACGGCTTCTTACCATTTACCATATATACAATTTTGTCTAGTACTGTATGCATGCTTATTTTCTTACCCGGAGTTTATCAAAAAATACTAGCAGCTCCTCTTGAAGTTAACTTGAGCGTTATATATTTAGGTGTCTTTCCAACAGTACTCCCGTATATAGCGTTGGCCTATATTATATCTCGTGCTGGTGCTTCTGAAGCAACAAGTTCTCTATATTTAACACCAATAACTGCGTGTTTCATTGCTTGGATATGGTTAGGAGAAGTGCCAACTTTAGTTTCGATAATTGGCGGAGGAATTACTATACTTGGAATTGTGATTGCTCATATACCAATATTAAGAAAAGAAAAACATAGGAATTTAGCAAAAAATCAATCCGTATAATGTAATTCAATAATGATTTTATGATACTTTTTTATATAGTTTCTTTCTTATGTTGATAAATATAATATTTTGTATTTCAGTTAAATATTGTATGTTACATTTTATGTAGTAAGCATTTTAAAAGGAGCTGACAACATAATGAATGGAAAAAGAAAAATTTTCACATGTATTTCTATTGTAGGAATCGGACTAGCTAGTTTTTCTAATTCTAGTTTCGCAGCAAGTGTAACGGACAATTCAATACAAAATTCTATTCCCGTAGTTAATCAACAAGTAGCTGCTGCAAAGGAAATGAAACCATTTCCCCAGCAAGTTAATTATGCAGGTGTTATAAAACCGAATCATGTTACACAGGAAAGTTTAAATGCTTCTGTAAGAAGTTACTACGATAATTGGAAAAAGAAATATTTGAAAAATGATTTATCTTCTTTACCTGGTGGTTATTACGTAAAAGGAGAGATTACAGGTGATGCGGATGGGTTTAAGCCACTTGGAACTTCAGAAGGTCAAGGGTATGGGATGATAATTACAGTATTAATGGCTGGTTATGATTCGAATGCTCAAAAAATCTATGACGGTTTATTTAAAACAGCAAGAACTTTTAAAAGCTCTCAAAATCCTAATTTAATGGGATGGGTTGTCGCAGATAGTAAAAAAGCACAAGGTCATTTTGATTCTGCTACTGATGGGGATTTAGATATTGCGTATTCTCTTCTTCTTGCTCATAAGCAGTGGGGATCTAATGGAACAGTTAATTATTTGAAAGAAGCACAAGACATGATTACAAAAGGTATTAAAGCTAGTAATGTTACAAATAATAACCGACTAAATTTAGGAGATTGGGATTCTAAAAGTTCACTTGATACGAGACCATCTGATTGGATGATGTCACATCTTAGAGCTTTTTATGAATTTACAGGTGATAAAACTTGGCTTACTGTTATTAATAATTTGTACGATGTTTATACGCAATTTAGTAATAAGTACTCTCCAAATACAGGGCTTATTTCAGATTTTGTTGTAAAAAACCCACCACAACCCGCACCTAAAGATTTCTTAGATGAGTCAGAATACACAAATGCATATTATTACAATGCAAGTCGGGTACCATTGAGAATTGTAATGGACTATGCGATGTACGGCGAGAAAAGAAGTAAAGTCATTTCTGATAAAGTCTCTTCATGGATTCAAAATAAAACGAATGGAAATCCTTCAAAAATTGTGGATGGTTATCAATTAAACGGATCCAATATTGGTAGTTATCCAACTGCTGTATTTGTTTCACCGTTTATTGCTGCAAGTATAACGAGTAGCAATAATCAAAAGTGGGTAAATAGCGGTTGGGATTGGATGAGGAATAAGAGAGAAAGCTATTTTAGTGATAGTTATAATTTATTAACTATGTTATTTATTACAGGAAATTGGTGGAAACCTGTACCTGATGATAAAAAAATACAAAATCAAATAAATGATGCAATTTATGAAGGAAACGATAATTAATTAAATTTGAGAATGGTTACTTAAGAAAGGAATTAGCATACGCTAGTTCCTTTTTAATGTTTTGTAAAACATTATCCATTCTAAAATTCGCATAGATATACTTGCTTTTTTCATATACATAGTTATTGATGACTCTATGTTTTTATGAGGGGAGAGTATTTCTTGGAAAAAGTATTATTTTTCGGAGACCCAGGTATTGATGACTCATTTGCCATTATGTATGGTTTACTGCATCCCGAAATTGAAATTGTAGGTATTGTAACTGGATACGGAAATGTTGAGCATATACATGCTGCACATAATGCAGCGTATATTTTACAGTTAGCAAATAGACAAGACATTCCTGTCATTAGTGGTGCAACAAAACCACTTACAGAAGAAATTACTACGTACTACCCTGAAATTCACGGGGCAGAAGGATTAGGGCCCATCCATGTTCCAGAAAGCGTATTATCTATTCCAATATACAATTTTGGTAGTATCGCTGCGATTCTTGTAAAGTACGGAAAAGATTTAACGATTGTCGATGTAGGAAGATCTACCTCGTTAGCAATTGCTTTTAATTTATGGAGTGACTTAATGCTAAATGTAAAAGGAATCTATTTCATGGGTGGCGTCTTTTTAGAAGTAGGAAATGTAACACCATTAGCGGAGGCAAATGTGTATGGAGATCCTATAGCAAGTAAAATTGTTTTCCATCAAGCAAAGAATTTATTAATATTCCCTTTAAATGTAACAAACAAAGCTGTGTTAACACCAAATGTATTTAACTATATAAGTTGAATTAAAAGATTACAATCGAATACATAATCGATCGATCACTT
>NZ_JBMDKC010000077.1:0-27453 GCF_057809515.1 Bacillus sp. FG16 | reverse complement strand
TAACGTTTTTTTGTACTTGGGGGTAGTAAAAAGGCTTAAGTTGATGGGCATGGGGAGCTCACATCATTTGTTTGAATATGTTTTATTTTTTTCCATTCATTATCATACATAAATACAATTTGATTGTTGAAAAGACGCTTTTGTTCTTTTAGATTAGAAATTTTTGCAAAAGAGTACTCTTCAAATATTGGATTCTTACTTACATCTGGTCCATAAAAGAATAGCCTTTTGTTCGTTAAAATCAATAGGCCTGGCCTTGCGACGGAACGATAAATAAATATGTCTAATGAACATGTTGCGTAAAATAATATCGTTTCGTCAGTCGCTAATATGTTTTTAGCTTTGTTAAGTAAGGTTGTCATTGTAATCGCTCCTTTATTTTGTTAATAACAATTTAATTGTAGCAAAAAAAGTAATATTTAGAAAATTTTATAAATTATTATTGTAAGGAGATTCCAATTTATTAATAAACGCATAATATATGAAAAGGCTGTTAAGAATGAATAGTAGAATACCTATGATTAATAAGCGATTAATACAATATAAATGATTATCTACATTGACAAACTTAAGAGAATTCTATTATATTTAGTCATATAATACATTAAATCAATGACGGAACAAGTACGTTACAGTCCATTTATAGAGAGAAGCTTCCATATGGCTGAAAGAAGCTTTAAATGAAGGGTAACAGAAAGCTAATCCTGAGAGCAGCTAATCACTGCCGTCTTGCCACGTTACGGCACCATGAGGTGATGAATTGATTGTTATTGTAATCAATTCATAATTAGGGTGGTATCGCGAGTTAACTCTCGTCCCTTTTATAGGGGCGGGAGTTTTTTATATTTAAGGAGGAAAATACAATGAAACAACTAACAGGCGCACAAATTCGTCAAATGTTTTTAGACTTTTTCCAAGAAAAAGGACATGCAGTAGAACCTAGTGCATCACTAGTTCCACATGAAGATCCATCTCTTCTATGGATTAATAGTGGTGTAGCAACATTAAAAAAATATTTTGATGGGCGTGTAATCCCACAAAATCCACGTATTACAAATGCTCAAAAATCAATTCGTACAAACGATATTGAAAACGTAGGGAAAACAGCTCGTCACCATACATTCTTTGAAATGTTAGGAAACTTCTCAATTGGTGATTACTTCAAAGAAGAAGCAATTACATGGGCTTGGGAATTCTTAACGAGCGACAAATGGATCGGATTCGATAAAGAATTACTATCAGTTACAATCCATCCAGAAGATGAAGAAGCATTTACAATTTGGAATGAGAAAATGGGTGTTCCAAAAGAGCGTATTATCCGTTTAGAAGAAAACTTCTGGGATATCGGTGAAGGGCCAAGTGGACCGAATACAGAGATTTTCTATGACCGCGGAGAAGCTTACGGTAATGACTTTAGTGACCCAGAATTATATCCAGGCGGAGAAAACGAGCGTTACTTAGAAGTATGGAACCTTGTATTCTCTCAATTTAATCATAATCCAGATGGTTCATATACACCACTTCCTAAGAAAAACATTGATACAGGGATGGGTCTAGAACGTATGACATCTATCGTTCAAGATGTGCCTACGAACTTTGATACAGATCTATTCATGCCGATGATTGGTGCAACAGAATCAATTTCTGGTGAGAAATACCGTAATGGCGATTTAGAAAAAGATATGGCATTTAAAGTAATTGCTGACCATATCCGTACAGTAACATTTGCTGTTGGTGACGGTGCTCTTCCTTCTAACGAAGGCCGTGGTTATGTATTACGTCGTTTATTACGCCGCGCTGTTCGTTATTCGAAGAAATTAAACATTAACCGTCCATTCATGTTTGAATTAGTACCGGTTGTTGGAGAAGTAATGAAAGACTTCTATCCAGAAGTACTTGAAAAGAAAGATTTCATTGCGAAAGTTGTGAAAAACGAAGAAGAGCGTTTCCATGAAACACTTCATGATGGTGAAGCGATTTTAGCTGAAGTTATTACAAAAGCAAAAGAAGAAAAAACAACTGTTATTTCTGGAGTAGATGCGTTCCGTCTATATGACACATACGGTTTCCCAATCGAATTAACAGAAGAATATGCAGAAGAAGCTGGTATGACAGTTGATCATGAAGGCTTTGAAAATGAAATGGAAAAACAACGTGAGCGTGCACGTGCTGCTCGTCAAGACGTTGACTCAATGCAAGTTCAAGGCGGTGTACTTGGAGAAGTTAAAGTAGCGAGTGAGTTCGTTGGTTACGGTACAGTTGCAACAGAAAGTAACGTTGTTGCACTTGTGAAAAACGGCGAATACACAGACAGTTTACAAGCTGGTGAAGAAGGACAATTAATGCTTGATGTAACACCATTCTATGCTGAGAGCGGTGGACAAATTGCAGACCGTGGTTACCTTCTTGCGGATGGTGTGAAAGTTCTTGTAAAAGACGTACAAAAAGCACCAAACGGTCAAAACTTGCATAAAGTTGTTGTTGAAGAAGGTACATTAACGAAAGATGCGGCTGTAAAAGCTATTATCGATACGAAAAACCGTAGTAGCGTTGTAAAAAATCATACAGCAACTCACTTACTACACCAAGCATTAAAAGACGTACTTGGAACACACGTTAACCAAGCAGGTTCTCTTGTAACTTCTGAACGTCTACGCTTTGACTTCTCTCACTTCGGTCAAGTACAAGCTGACGAATTAGAAAAAATTGAGCGTATGGTAAACGAGAAAATTTGGGAAAGTATTGATGTTGAGATTTCTCAAA
This sequence comes from Bacillus sp. FG16, assembly GCF_057809515.1. Classification (NCBI taxonomy): domain Bacteria; kingdom Bacillati; phylum Bacillota; class Bacilli; order Caryophanales; family Bacillaceae; genus Bacillus; species Bacillus sp. FG16. Next base: position 24,690 of record NZ_JBMDKC010000077.1, on the reverse strand, counting down.
AAGCAATCGAAGAAGCGAAAGAAATGGGCGCAATGGCATTATTCGGTGAAAAATACGGAGATGTTGTACGTGTTGTACAAGTTGGCGATTACAGCTTAGAGCTTTGTGGTGGTTGTCACGTTGATAATACAGCTTCTATCGGTATTTTCAAAATCGTTGCTGAGTCTGGTATCGGTGCAGGAACTCGTCGTATTGAAGCAGTAACTGGTAAGTCTGCATACGAATTAATGAACGATCAAGTAGGTTTATTAAAAGAAGCAGCAGGAAAAATGAAAACAAATCCGAAAGATATTTTAACAAGGGTTGATGGTCTATTTGCTGAAGTGAAACAACTGCAAAAAGAAAATGAATCTCTTGCTGCGAAATTAAGCAATATCGAAGCTGGAAACTTAACTGATTCTGTAATGACAGTTGATGGTGTGAATGTATTAGCAGCGAAAGTAAATGTTGCAGATATGAACAACTTACGTACGATGATGGATGATCTAAAAAATAAATTAGAGTCAGCAGTTGTTGTATTAGCGTCTGTTAATGACGATAAAGTAAACATCCTAGCAGGTGTAACGAAAGACTTAATTAGCCAAGGTTACCATGCTGGTAAGCTTGTGAAAGAAGTAGCTTCTCGTTGCGGCGGTGGCGGTGGCGGCCGTCCTGATATGGCACAAGCAGGCGGTAAAAACCCAGCTCAAGTCGAAGAAGCTTTAGCATTTGTACAAGAGTACGTTAAATCTGTTTCAAAATAAAGAGATAGTAGTGTACAATGGTAGGGAGAGGAGAAGTTCTTCTCCCTATACTTACTATATAAGTGAGGTGCTTGAAATGGACGGTTTTGATAAAACAATGAAGTTTAGCATTCAAGATGAAAAACAGAGTGTCCATGTAAATGATGTACTTTTAACTGTGTATGATGCACTTCAAGAAAAAGGCTATAATCCGATTAACCAAATCGTCGGTTATTTATTAAGTGGAGACCCAGCATACATACCTCGCCATAAAGATGCACGTAGCATCGTTCGCAAGCTTGAACGTGATGAAATCATTGAAGAGCTTGTGAAGTCTTATTTGAAACATCATCGTGAGGAGTAGTTTATGCGGATATTAGGTTTAGATGTAGGTACAAAAACAGTCGGAGTTGCAATTAGCGACGAAATGGGCTGGACAGCACAAGGATTAGAAACAATTAAGATTAACGAAGAACGAGGTCACTTTGGTTTTGATCGTATTTCTGAGTTAGTAAAGCAGTACGATGTGGATAAAATAGTAGTAGGTTTACCTAAAAATATGAATGGTACAATTGGCCCACGTGGTGAAGCGTGCCAGCAATTTGCAGAAAACCTACGAGAGCTGTTACAATTAGACGTTGTAATGTGGGACGAGCGTTTGTCAACGATGGCAGCGGAACGTCTACTCATTTCAGCTGATGTAAGCCGTAAGAAGCGAAAGCAAGTAATCGATAAGATGGCTGCAGTCGTAATCTTACAAGGATTTTTAGATAGAAAATAAGAGGTGACCAAAATGGAAGAACGTCAAATTACAATTGTAGACGAAAAAGGTAACGAACATTTATGTGAAATTATTTTCACTTTTGATGCTGAAAAATTTGGTGAAAAATCATACGTAATCTTCTCTCCAATCGGTGAAGTAGATGAAGATGGAGACCCAATTTATGATGCAATGGCTTATGAGCAAAATGAAGAAGAGGGCGGAGTTTTACTTCCAATCGAATCTGAAGAAGAGTGGGAAATGGTACAAGAAACGTTCAACACTATTGCTGATGAGCAAGAAGCTGAATAATAAGTACTGAAAAGATGGACGATATACAGTCCATCTTTTTTTGTATTTATATGTAAAATGAAAGATTTTTTGTCGAAACTGTGTAAGTCTTTGTAGTATAATGAGACGGATTGTAGAAAAATAAAGTGTCTATTAAAAAAGATAAGTGAATTTGTTGCATTTTTACATCGTGCTGTATAGAAAGGTGTACATACGGTCTACAATTAAGTAAGGAGGAAATGTTTTGATAGAGAATCAAGTGAAAAAGAAGCGTAGACGCATCTTTTTATTTTCGATTATTGCACTGCTTTTAGTTTGTGGTTCAGTCTATGCGTATATTTCATCCGCATTAGGACCAGTTGATAGCGGGAATAAAAAAGAGATTGAAGTAGAAATTCCGAAAGGATCATCTACAAGTAAGATTGGAGAAATTTTAGAAGAAAAAGGCGCTGTGAAAAACGGTACAGTTTTTAGTTTTTATACAAAGGCTAAATCGAAAAGTTTACAAGCAGGTACATATTTATTAAATCCTTCGATGAATGCTAAAGATGTTATTGAACAAATGTCATCTGGCAACGTGCATCGTCCAGCTCTTTATAAAGTGACGATCAAAGAAGGAGCGCAAGTAACTGAAATTGCAGAAACGATTGCGACAGAACTAAAGTGGAATAAAGACGATGTTACGCGTCAATTAAACGATAAAGCATTTATTCAAAAAATGCAGCAAAAGTATCCGAAGTTATTAACGGATAAAATCTTTGATAGTAATATTAAATACCCATTAGAAGGTTATTTATATCCTGCGACGTATTCGTTTTATAAGAAAGATACGACGTTAGAAGAAATCGTAATTCCGATGCTTGAGAAAACAAATGCAATCATTGTTCAAAATGAGGCGAAAATGAAAGCGAAGAACTGGGATGTTCATCAGCTTTTAACATTATCTTCACTTATTGAAGAAGAGGCAACTGGTTTTACAGATCGTCAAAAGATCTCTAGTGTCTTTTATAATCGTTTAGCGAAAGGTATGCCGCTTCAAACGGATCCAACGGTATTATATGCACTTGGAAAGCATAAACAACGTGTATTATACGAAGATTTAAAGGTCAACTCACCGTACAATACGTATGTTGTAAAAGGATTGCCGGTAGGGCCGATCGCAAACTCTGGTAAACATTCAGTGGAAGCTGCGTTAGAACCTGCGCAAACAGATTATTATTATTTCTTAGCTGCACCAAGTGGTGAAGTGTACTATGCAAAAACATTAGAAGAGCATAATGCATTAAAGCAAAAATACATTACGAAAAAACAGTGAAATGGGGAGGGATAGCGAAAAAGGTCGCACATCCCTCTTTTTTGTGGTAAAATATATCGGGTTAAAAACTGGCAGAAGAATCGTTTTTAATATCAAAACGGGACGTACAAGCTAAGGGTAAAACTGGCTTGTATTTTTATTGCATTCTATGTGGGAAAAGACGTCATAGAGGCACTTCTCCATGTAAATAAGGAGGACCATTTATGGAGGATGCAGTTAACGAGTACCTATTATCATTTATTGATCCGAAAGATAAATTAATTCTTGAAATGGAAGAATATGCAACAGAAAATCATGTGCCGATTATGGATCGACTTGGAATGGAATTTATGCTGCAATTTTTACGTTTAATTGGACCGAAAAGCATTTTAGAACTTGGAACAGCAATCGGTTATTCTAGTATTCGTATGATGCAAGCTATTCCAAATTCACGTATTGTGACAGTTGAGCGCAATCGTGAGCGATATGAAAAAGCACTTGAATATATAGAACGTTCCCCAGTAACAGATCGTATTTCAGTTATTTACGGTGATGCGTTAGAGACAGGTGAACAAGTAAAAGAACACGGGACATTTGACGTTATTTTTATTGATGCAGCAAAAGGACAGTATCGTCGCTTTTTTGACTTATATGAACCGTTATTAAATCCTGGTGGCGTAATTATTTCAGATAATGTTATGTACCATGGTCTTGTAACGACAAAAGAGAAAATTGAAAACAGACGTACACGTGGTTTAATCCGTCGTATTAAGACGTACAATGAGTGGCTTATGAACCATGAAGGATATGATACAACGATTTTCCCAATTGGTGATGGAGTAGCTGTTAGTAAAAAGAGAGGGTGACCAAGGTATGAAGAAACCTGAATTGTTAGTAACGCCAAGAGCGGTGGCGGATATCGAACTTCTTGCGAAAGCAGGAGCAGATGCGGTAATGATCGGTGAGCAAAAGTTTGGTTTACGTTTAGCAGGGGAGTTTTCACGTGAAGATGTAAAACAAACTGTGAAGATTGCGCATGAAAATGGTGTGAAAGTATACGTAGCAATGAACGCTATGTTCCACAACGATAAAGTAGAAGAATTAACAGATTACGTTTCATTTTTAAATGAAGTAAATGTAGATGCAATTGTTTTCGGAGATCCAGCAGTATTAATGGCTGTTCGCGAAGTAGCGTCAAATATGCAGTTGCACTGGAATACAGAAACGACAGCAACAAACTGGTTCACTTGTAATTACTGGGGACAAAGAGGAGCGAAGCGTGCTGTATTAGCTCGTGAGCTGAGCTTAGATGAAATTGTTGATTTAAAAGAAAATGCTGAAGTGGAACTAGAAGTACAAATTCACGGTATGACTTGTATGTTCCAATCGAAGCGTTCATTAGTAGGAAACTACTTCGAGTATCAAGGACGTAATCTTGACATTGAAAAGAAAAAATATGAAGAGAATATGTTCTTATATGACCCAGAGCGTAACAATAAATATCCAATTTATGAAGATGAAAATGGTACTCACATTATGAGTCCGAACGATATTTGTTTCATCGATGAATTAGAGGAACTAATCGAAGCTGAAGTTGACAGCTTAAAAATCGATGGTGTACTAAAAAGCTCTGAATACATTATTGAAGTAACGAAGAAATATCGTCAAGCGATTGATTTATGTGTGGAAGATCGTGATGCATATTATGACGTGAAAGATGCTCTATATAAAGAAATAGAAGAAATGCAACCAGTAAATCGTCCGTTAGACACAGGATTCTTCTTTAAAGAAACGGTTTACTAAACGAGGAGGGTGTAGGAAATGACTGTACAAGAAATTTCACGAGTAATCGATGGCAAGCGCGTTATTGTGAAGAAACCTGAACTGTTAATCCCTGCGGGTAACTTAGAAAAATTAAAAGTAGCTATCCATTATGGGGCAGATGCTGTATATTTAGGTGGACAAGAATTTGGTCTTCGTTCGAATGCAGGTAACTTTACGCTGGAAGATATGGCAGAAGGCGTTGAATTTGCAAAGAAATATGGAGCGAAAATATATGTAACAACAAATATTTTCGCACATAATGAAAATATGGACGGGCTAGAGGAATATTTAAAAGGGATTGAAAAAGCTGGCGTAACGGGAATTATCGTTGCCGATCCGCTTATTATTGAGACGTGTAAACGTGTAGCGCCTTCTGTTGAGGTGCATTTGAGCACACAGCAATCACTATCCAACTGGAAAGCAGCACAGTATTGGAAAGAAGAAGGTTTACACCGTCTTGTATTAGCTCGTGAAGCAAGCTATGAAGAAATGAAAGAAATTAAAGACAAAGTGGATATTGAAATTGAAGCATTCGTCCATGGTGCAATGTGTATCGCATATTCAGGAAGATGTACATTAAGTAACCATATGACAGCGCGTGACTCTAATCGTGGCGGTTGTTGCCAATCTTGCCGCTGGGATTATGATTTAGTTCAAACAGTATCACAACATAAAGATGCAAAAGAGCTTCCTCTATTCCAAGAAGAAGATGCTCACTTTGCGATGAGTCCAAAAGATTTAAATTTAATTTTATCAATTCCGAAAATGATTGAAATTGGAATCGATAGTTTAAAGGTAGAAGGACGTATGAAATCAATCCATTACGTAGCGACTGTAGCAACTGTATATCGTAAAGTAATTGATGCTTATTGTGCGGATCCGGATAACTTTGAGTTTAAACAAGAATGGTTAGATGAGCTTGATAAATGTGCAAATCGTGATACAGCTCCTGCATTCTTTGAAGGGGTTCCAGGACATCAAGAGCAAATGTTTGGAAATCATAGTAAGAAAACAACGTATGATTTTGCTGGTTTAGTGTTAGATTATAATGAAGAAACGGGCATCGTAACGCTTGAGCAACGTAATCATTTCAAACCAGGACATGAAGTGGAGTTCTTTGGACCAGAAATAGAAAACTTTACGCAGACGGTGGAGAAAATTTGGGATGAGGATGGAAACGAATTAGATGCAGCGAGACATCCGTTGCAAATCGTGAAATTCAAAGTGGATCAACCAGTGTATGTGAATAATATGATGCGCAAAAGCATACTTCAATAAGAAAGAGTGGTAGTCGAATGGGGACGAATAAGCCTGTTGTAATTGGAATCGCTGGTGGTTCAGGATCAGGAAAAACAAGTGTAACGAAAGCGATTTTTGACCATTTTAAAGGTCATTCCATTTTAATCTTGGAGCAAGATTATTATTACAAAGATCAAAGCCATTTACCAATGGAAGAGCGTTTAAAAACAAATTATGATCATCCGCTTGCGTTTGATAATGATCTGTTAATTGAACATTTGCAGCAGTTGCTTGCATATGAGCAAATTGATAAGCCTGTATATGACTATACATTGCATACGCGTTCAGAAGAAATTATTCCAGTTGAGCCGAAAGATGTAATTATTTTAGAAGGGATTCTTATTTTAGAAGACCCACGTCTCTGTGAGTTGATGGACATTAAGTTATTCGTTGATACAGATGCTGACCTTCGTATTCTGCGCCGCATGCAGCGTGATATTAAAGAGCGCGGTCGTACGATGGATTCAGTTATTGATCAGTACGTAACTGTTGTACGTCCAATGCACAATCAATTTATTGAGCCTTCTAAGAAATTTGCGGATATTATTATCCCTGAAGGTGGACAAAACCATGTTGCAATTGATATTATGGTGACAAAAATTGCAACAATTCTTGAACAAAAAGTAAATTTGTAATAGCATAGTAAAAGATGTACGGTAGGAAGGGATTTTTTCCCTTCCCATCGAATACAATGAAACATGCAACCTCATCTATATATAGGTGAGGGCATATTTATATCAACTTTCCATACATATCTTCTTTATATAAAGAAGAATTGGAAATACGGGGTTGTATGTGACAACTCCGCTAGTGCAAGGGTACTAGAAACCTCCGCTAACAATGGAAGCGGAGGAGTTTTCATATGGAACTCCTCTTTTTTTCGGGGGATTGGTATATAAAAGGAGTGGAAAATATGTCAACAGAAAAAACATACCCTATGACGCAAGAGGGTAAGCAAAAACTAGAGAACGAACTTGAGCAATTAAAAACAGTAAAACGTAAAGAAGTAGTAGAACGTATTAAAATCGCACGTAGCTTCGGGGATCTTTCTGAGAACTCTGAGTACGATGCAGCAAAAGATGAGCAAGCGTTCGTAGAAGGACGTATTACACAATTAGAAAATATGATTCGTAACGCAGTTATCATTAAAGATAATGGCGAAGTATCTACTGTTGTTACATTAGGTAAAACAGTAACATTTAAAGAATTACCAAACGGAGATGAAGAAGCGTACACAATCGTAGGTAGCGCGGAAGCTGATCCATTTGAAGGAAGAATTTCTAACGATTCTCCAATCGCAAAAAGCTTATTAGGTAAGCAAATTGGTGAGAAAGTAACAATCCAAACACCAGGCGGAGAAATGCAAGTAGAGATTGTCTCTGTAAAATAATAAAAAAATCACTCGTGTAAAAACGAGTGATTTTTTTATTTGTATAAAAGATGAAACACTCCGTCCAAACTATAATAGACGAGGTGTTTTTTTATGAAAATAAAACGGAGAATTACAATTGTTTTAATTTGTTTTATGGGCATTATGTTTTTATTGCTTTGTCGTTTAATTCAAATCCAAATTATAGATACAGAATCATTTACTGATCGCAAAATAAATTTAATTGAAAAAAGTGTTACGCAACGTACGCAATCCATTGCAGTAGACGATGGGCGTGGGCAGTTTATAGATCGTCATGGTAAAGAAATAGGTGAGGAAAAGTATCCTGTTTTAATTGTTTTTCCATTTTTACAAATAAAAAATGACATGTTAGAGAAAATCGCGCATATCATTGGTGTGTCGAGACAAGAGATCAGAAGACAAATGAAAAATAAAAAAAATGCATTTATACTGCAAGGGGAAACTGTTCCATTTCGAGTGACACGAGAGCAGATGGAGAAGGTAAATCAATTACATGTATTAGGTATTGTAGCAGCTGAAGTACGATTAAAACAAACTGGAGAGATAAATCATTTAATTGGTGATGTAGGGGAGAACGAAAGAGAATTTCAAAATCGATATGGAGAAGTGAAAAAAATTTCAAAACAAACGCCGATAGGTATTTCAGGATTGCAGCAATCATTTGATGAATTTTTATTGACTGATGGAGAGGCAAAAGTATTGTATCAAGTAGATCGGCAAGGAGAACCGATTTTTGGAAATCAAGCGAAATATACTTCACCAGGAAATCCATTTTACCCAGTTAGGATTCAAACTACTTTACATAAAGGATTGCAGCAAAAAGCAGAAGAAGTGATTGAAGCAAACGAAATAAAGAAGGGGGGATTAGTATTACTTGATGTAAAGACAAATGAAATATTAGCGATGGTCAGTAAACCGTCTTTACAAGTAAGAGATAAGAATTTATATAAGACTACACTTGAAAATCAAATGTTAACGCCACATTTTCCAGGCTCTGTTTTTAAAACAGTAGTTGCAGCGGCAGTCATTGATCAAAAAGTGAATTTGTTTAATCGGACATTTAACTGTAATAAAGATTTATATGGTGAAAACGACCCACAAGTTATGATGGGTACGCTTAACTTCAAAGAGAGCTTTGCTAGGAGCTGTAATCGGACATTTTCTGAGTTAGGTAACGAGCTATTACAAAAGGATAGGACGGTGCTAGAAACATACGTAGCAGCTTTAGGAGCAAATGAAAAGGTTGGATGGAAAGGTTCGGTATTTCATACACCTCATTTTGAGCAAATGCCAGAAGAGAAAGGCACTACTATTTGGGGGAATGAAGAAAATAAAAATAGTAAAAAAGCGGTAGAGCAAACAGCGATTGGACAGAAAGATGTACGTATATCACCTCTAGCAATTGCAAATATGATGGCGACGATTGCGAGAAATGGAGAAAAATGGAAGTGAAAGCTGTTGAAAAAATAGTATATAAAAATGGAGCGGATTTTTTTACATTTGAGAACCATACGTTACATGGAAAAAAGCTTTCGTATGAAACAGTGAAAACATTACAAGAGTTATTAAGAGGTGTTGTAACAAGGGAGAAAGGTACAGGAACGGCATTCCGCTCGTTGCCGCTCAGTGTCGCTGGAAAATCCGGAACAGCGCAAACAGGGAAAGAGACGAGGGTGAATCGCTGGTTTGCAGGTTACTTTCCGTATGAGAATCCAAGATATGCTTTAGTTGTTGTTGATCTAGAGACAGATAGCAAAGTGAATAAAGTTACACCTATTTTTAAAGATATGGTAGGAGCAATCTATCAATTGGAGAATGAAAAGTAATCTTGCAATTTATAGTGAATTGTTTTCATTTCATGAAAATATCATTGTAAATGTTCAACCTTTCTAGATTTAATGTTACAATAGCAATTAGGAAAAACTGCATGGAGGTTTGGAGAATGGCAGGAGGATCAAGATTCCAACAGAAACAACAAAAACGTCGTCAAAACGGTGTTTTAAATATTGCAATCGCTATTGTGTTACTATTAGTAGCTATTGTAGCATATCAATTGTTCGTTCCTAATACGAAAGAGCAAGCATCTTCTAGTGATAAGAAAGTCTCTCAACAAACAACAAAGAATGAGAAAGCTGGAAAATCAGAAGATAAAGCATCTGCTAAGAAAAAAGAAAAAGAGCAAGAGCAAGCAGAAGCTAAGCAAAAAGCTGAAGAAGAGAAGTTAAAGGCTGAGGAAGAAAAGAAAAAAGCTGAAGAAGAAGCGAAAGCTAACGAGAAAGTATCAGCTGAAAAAACTGTATCCAAGGCAAAAGAGGCTTATACAAAACCTTCTTGGAAAGCTGTAGGGACAGAACAAGGTTCATCACCAGCGATGACGTTTAAACAGGGGTCATCAGATTGGAATGAGATGCAAAGTGCAATTGCTGCAGGTATTGAAGTACCGAAGGAGCAATTAGTATTCCATTTTGTTGGAAGAGACAAAACTGGAAAGAGCAAAGCTTATGGTGACGTTCAAGATAAGCAAAGTGGAAAAAGATATTACGTAAATATTGATTGGGTAGATAATGAGGGCTGGAAACCAGTACTTGTTCAAACTCTAAACTAAAAAAAGAGAAGCTCCTTAGGAGCTTCTCTTTTTTTAGTTAACGCAATTTCTTTAATTTAAAATGAACAACCGCGCTATAATACGGTCTTTTGCTTTCAGGATCCATAACCATTTGATGTGAGATGTGATGAACTTCAAGCATAAGTGCTTTATTATTATCGATTTGTTCACTAATTTTTCGTTCTAAAGAAGCTAAGTCTCCCGCTTCAAAAAATTCTATTTTATCTTCTAACATTTCAAAGGTAAATGACATGAAGACGGCCCCTCTCCTATGTAATCAACTATAGTGTAACAAAGAAAAGAAGGAAATACCATGTACATTTCAATTGACATTTTTAGAAAGAGGGAATATCATACTGATAAAACCGATAAGAAAAAGGGGAATTTTTATGGGCACAGAATTTAATGGTTTATTTGATGAGTGGGCTCATACGTACGACTCATTCGTACAAGGCGAAGATATACAATATAAAGAAGTTTTCGCCCATTATGAGGATATTCTAGAGGATGTAGTTAACAAGTCATTTGGTAATGTATTAGAATTTGGTGTCGGTACAGGTAATTTAACAAATAAATTATTACTTGCTGGCCGCACAGTTTACGGTATAGAACCGTCGCGTGAAATGCGTATGATTGCAAAAGAGAAATTGCCAAAAGAATTTTCGATTACAGAAGGTGATTTTCTGTCGTTTGAAGTCCAAAATTCAATTGATACCATTGTTAGCACCTATGCATTTCATCATTTAACAGATGATGAAAAAAATGTAGCGGTTGCGAAGTATAGTCAATTGCTAAACAAAGGTGGTAAAATAGTGTTTGCTGATACGATATTTGCAGATCAAGATGCATATGATAAAACTGTTGAAACAGCAAAACAAAGAGGTTTTCACCAGTTAGCAAACGATTTGCAAACGGAATACTATACACGTATTCCAGTTATGCAGACTATTTTTGAAAACAATGGCTTCCATGTAACGTTTACGAGATTAAATCATTTCGTTTGGGTAATGGAGGCAACTAAGCAATAGAAAGAGGGATTAGATTGAGAATTGCTGTAATTGGAGCAATGGAAGAAGAAGTACGTATTTTACGTGACAAATTAGAACAAGCAGAAACAGAAACGGTTGCAGGTTGTGAATTTACGAAAGGACTATTAGCAGGACATGAAGTAATCTTGTTAAAGTCTGGTATTGGTAAAGTAAATGCAGCGATGTCAACGACAATTTTATTAGAAAAGTATAAACCTGAAAAAGTAATTAATACTGGTTCAGCTGGTGGATTCCATCATTCTCTAAACGTTGGTGATGTAGTTATTTCCACTGAAGTTCGTCATCATGACGTAGATGTAACAGTATTTAACTATGAATATGGTCAAGTACCAGGAATGCCGCCTGGATTTAAAGCTGATGAGGCGTTAGTTGCATTAGCTGAGAAATGTATGCAAGCTGAAGAAAATATTCAAGTTGTAAAAGGTATGATTGCAACAGGTGATTCATTTATGAGTGATCCGAACCGCGTTGCAGCCATCCGTGATAAATTTGAAAATCTTTATGCGGTAGAAATGGAAGCAGCAGCTGTTGCACAAGTATGCCACCAATATGAAGTTCCGTTTGTTATCATTCGCGCACTTTCTGATATTGCTGGTAAAGAATCAAATGTTTCATTTGATCAGTTTTTAGATCAAGCAGCTCTTCATTCTACAAACTTTATCGTAAAAGTGTTAGAAGAGTTAAAGTAATGTAACAAAAAGGCAACTGTCTCATATAAAGAAAATACATACAGTTGCCTTTTCTTTATTGGCAAACAAGGGGGAGAACACGATGAATGTATATCGTGGAGTTCATGAGTTAATCGGTCATACACCAATTGTAGAAATTACTCGTTTTTCACTTCCGAAAGGGGTCCGTTTATTTGCAAAACTTGAATTTTATAACCCAGGCGGAAGCGTTAAGGATCGTTTAGGAAGAGAATTAATCGAAGATGCGCTAGAAAAAGGGCTTGTTACCCAGGGTGGAACAATTATTGAACCGACTGCTGGGAATACTGGTATTGGACTGGCACTTGCAGCGTTAGAACATGATTTGCGCGTTATTGTTTGTGTACCAGAGAAATTTAGTATTGAAAAACAAGAATTAATGAAAGCGCTAGGTGCAACGGTCGTGCATACACCGACTGAGCAAGGAATGACCGGTGCAATTGCAAAAGCAAAAGAGTTAGTAAATGAAATACCGAATTCATACTCTCCAAGTCAATTTGCAAATGAGGCAAATCCTCGTGCATACTTTAAAACGTTAGGCCCTGAACTGTGGGATGCATTGAATGGAGAGATTAACATATTTGTTGCTGGAGCAGGAACTGGCGGTACTTTTATGGGGACTGCATCTTATTTGAAAGAAAAAAATATAGATATTAAAACAGTTATCGTAGAGCCAGAAGGATCTATTTTAAATGGTGGTAAGGCTGGTTCACATGAGACCGAAGGAATTGGATTGGAATTTATCCCGCCATTTTTGAAGACATCTTATTTTGATGAAATTCATACGATTTCTGATCGAAATGCATTTTTAAGAGTGAAAGAATTAGCGCAAAAAGAAGGACTTCTCGTTGGAAGCTCTTCAGGAGCAGCATTTCATGCGAGCTTACTTGAGGCAGAGAAGGCAGCGCCAGGTACAAATATTGTAACAATTTTTCCTGATAGCAGTGAGCGCTATTTAAGTAAAGACATATACAAAGGATGGGAATAAAAAATGAGAGCAAAGACAAAGTTAATTCATGGTATTCGCATAGGAGAACCTTCAACTGGATCTGTAAACGTACCGATCTATCAAACAAGTACGTACAAACAAGAAGCAGTTGGTAAGCATCAAGGATATGAATATTCACGTACAGGTAACCCAACACGTGCAGCTTTAGAAGAAATGATTGCTGTATTAGAAAATGGGCATGCTGGATTTGCATTTGGTTCTGGAATGGCTACTATTACAGCGACAATTATGTTGTTCTCAAAAGGTGACCACGTTATTTTAACAGATGATGTTTATGGTGGAACGTATCGTGTTATTACAAAAGTATTAAACCGCTTCGGTATTGAACATACATTTGTAGACACAACAAACTTAGAGGAAGTTGTAGAAGCAATTCGTCCAAATACGAAAGCAATCTATGTGGAAACACCAACGAATCCATTACTAAAAATTACTGATATTAAGAAAATATCTACTCTTGCTAAAGAGAAAGATTTATTAACAATTATTGATAATACATTCATGACGCCATATTGGCAGTCGCCGATTTCTTTAGGAGCAGACATTGTACTTCACAGTGCAACGAAATATTTAGGAGGTCATAGTGACGTAGTTGCAGGTCTAGTAGTGGTAAATAGCCCACAACTAGCAGAAGACCTTCACTTTGTACAAAACTCAACAGGAGGTATTCTGGGACCACAAGATAGCTTCTTACTACTTCGCGGTTTAAAAACATTAGGAATTCGTATGGAAGAACATGAAACGAATTCACGCGCTATTGCTGAATTCTTAAATAATCATCCAAAAGTAAATAAAGTATATTACCCAGGTCTTGAATCACATCAAAACCACGAATTAGCAACAGAACAAGCAAATGGATTTGGTGCTATTATCTCGTTTGATGTAGATAGTGAGGAAACATTAAATAAAGTACTTGAGAAACTGCAATACTTTACACTTGCTGAAAGCTTAGGAGCAGTAGAAAGTTTAATTTCTATCCCATCTCAAATGACACATGCATCAATCCCAGCAGATCGCCGTAAAGAATTAGGAATTACAGATACATTAATTCGTATTTCTGTCGGTATTGAAGATGGTGAAGATTTAATTGAAGATTTAGCACAAGCGCTAGCGTAATAAAAAATGCACTGCTAATGTGGAGCAGTGCATTTTTATTATGTTAATTTGTGAAATATTTCACAAATTAGACATACACAAATGAAATGATTTCATGTATATTGAATTCATGAAATGTTATTCACGAGTAAACTTGTGAAATGTTTCACAAACGATGGGATTCATGTAGGACGGTAACTCTATTTTTTTTTCGCTAATCGGGACTTATTATGACCTATAGGGACTTATAAAGACCGTGATAACAGAATAGGAGGAAATTTACATGGTAGTCAAAGAGAAAGTTGTAAATGAAATGCAAGAGGTAAAAGAGATGATTGATACGTTAGTAAATAACGGTCAACAAGCTTTACAAGCATTAGAAAGTTTTACACAAGAGCAGATTGACAACATTGTTCATGAAATGGCATTAGCAGGTGTTGATCAACATATGCCACTTGCAAAATTGGCTGTTGAAGAAACAGGCCGTGGTGTCTATGAAGACAAATGCATTAAAAATATTTTTGCCACTGAATATATTTGGCATAGTATAAAGCAAGATAAAACGGTAGGAATTATTCACGAAGATCCTCATGAAGAAATAATAGAAATTGCAGAACCTGTCGGTGTAGTAGCTGGGGTAACACCAGTAACGAATCCAACGTCGACAACAATGTTTAAAGCGTTGATTGCGATAAAAACGAGAAATCCAATTATTTTCGCATTTCATCCTTCTGCACAAAATTGTTCGGTGGCAGCAGCGAAAACCGTATATGATGCAGCAATGAAAGCTGGTGCACCAAAACATTGTATTCAATGGATTGAAAGACCGTCTGTCGAAGCGACGAAACAATTAATGAACCATGAGGGTGTGGCACTCGTTCTAGCAACTGGAGGCGCTGGTATGGTGAAATCAGCTTACTCTACTGGAAAACCAGCGCTAGGTGTAGGTCCTGGTAATGTACCGTGTTATATAGAAAAATCAGCACATGTAAAACGAGCTGTTAATGATTTAATTTTATCGAAAACATTTGATAACGGTATGATTTGTGCATCGGAACAAGCAATCATTGTCGATAAAGAAATCTATGATGATGTTAAAACAGAAATGATCGAAAACAATTGTTACTTTGTAACAGAAGAAGAAAGAAAAAAATTAGAAAAGCTCGTTATAAATGAAAATACATGTGCAGTAAATAGTGATATTGTAGGAAAATCAGCACAGTATATTGCCGAATTAGTTGGGATTACTGTTCCTGAACATACAAAAATGCTTGTAGCTGAAATTCAAGGTATCGGAGCAGCATACCCGTTATCTCGTGAGAAACTGAGCCCAGTATTAGCCTGTGTGAAGGCGAATTCATTAGAAAAAGGATTTACATATTGCGAAGAAATGTTGAACCTCGGTGGTTTAGGACATTCAGCAGTTATTCATTCTACAAATAAAGAAGTGCAAAAGCAATTTGGATTACGTATGAAAGCTTGCCGTCTCATTGTAAATGCACCTTCATCACAAGGTGGAATAGGGGATATATATAACGGATTTATTCCATCACTTACACTTGGTTGTGGTTCTTACGGAAAAAATTCAGTTTCCCAAAATGTAACAGCGACTCATTTATTAAATATAAAAAGGCTGGCAAATAGAAAAAAGAATATGCAGTGGTTCAAATTGCCACCAAAAATTTATTTTGAAAAACATGCTACAGCGTATTTAGCAAATATGCCTAACATTTCACGTGCATTTATTGTAACGGATCCTGGAATGGTTGAACATGGCTATGTCGATACAGTCACGCACTATTTAAACAAGCATGCAAATGATGTGAAAATTGAAGTTTTCTTTGAGGTCGAACCAGATCCATCAGATGAAACTGTCTTTAAAGGTGCGGAAATGATGAGAAGCTTTAAGCCAGATGTAATTATCGCACTTGGTGGCGGTTCAGCTATGGATGCAGCAAAAGGAATGTGGTTATTCTATGAGCATCCAGAAACGACATTCTATGGCATTAAACAGAAGTTTTTAGATATAAGAAAACGTACATGTAAATATCCGGAATTAGGAAAAAAGGCGCAGTTTGTTGCGATTCCAACAACATCAGGAACAGGATCAGAAGTGACACCATTTGCGGTTATTACAGATAAGAAAAATAATATAAAGTATCCGCTCGCAGATTATGAATTAACACCAGATGTAGCAATTGTTGATCCGCAATTTGTAATGACAGTACCACCACATGTAACAGCAGATACTGGTATGGATGTTTTAACACATGCAATTGAGGCGTATGTGTCTGTTATGGCAAATGACTATACAGATGGATTAGCATTAAAAGCTATTGATCTCGTATTCAAATATTTACCGAGAGCATATAAAGATGGAAATGATGAAGAAGCACGGGAAAAAATGCATAACGCTTCTGCAATTGCAGGGATGGCATTTGCAAATGCTTTTCTAGGTATTAATCACAGCTTAGCACATAAAATTGGTCCAGAATTCCATATACCACACGGACGTGCAAATGCAATTCTTATGCCGCACGTAGTCCGCTATAATGCTATTAAGCCAAGAAAACACGCATTGTTCCCAAAATATGAGCACTTTGTAGCAGATGAACGCTATGCACATATTGCGAGAATGCTTGGGCTTCCAGCAAGCTCAGTAGCAGAAGGTGTGGAATCACTCGTCAAAGCAATTATTGAGCTTGGAAAAAGCTTAAATATTAATATGAGTATTGCAGGGCAAGGAGTAGATAAAGAGCAATTTGAAGAGGTTGTTGGAGTATTAGCAGAAAGAGCTTTTGAAGATCAATGTACAACTGCTAATCCAAAGTTACCGCTTATTTCAGAGCTGAAAGAAATTTATATGGAAGCATATAAGGGTGAATAATGATTACAAAAGAGCCGCAGTAAAGCGGCTCTTTTTTTGTTGGAAAACATCTCCCAGAATGCCTGTATTTACTGGTCTTTCAGTTTCATAGAATATGATAAAGTGAAATGGAGGAGTGAGAATATAATGAAAGAATTACAAGGGAAAATAGAAGATTATACTAGGTTCGGACAAATTCTTCTCGCTGTAAGTACAGTGTTAATGGTTGGCTTGTTGATTCCGGATGGAGCAAAAGAGACAATCCAATTTTTTGTTATGATGGGGAGCATCGTTATATTTTTAAGTTTATCATTCTTTTTCTTTCAGCGTGTGAAAGTGATGCGTGACCAGTTAGAGGAAAATGAATGTGAATAATATTGTTAACTAGAGCGAGGCGAAAAGAAAGAATCTTTTTGTCGCGCTTTTTGTTTTTTGTAGAAAAATGTATGCGTTTCATGTTGACAATGATAATCCTTATCAATTAAAGTAGAATAGTAGTTAATGATTATCATTATCAATTAGAGGTGAAGGAATGAAAAAGTCTATTACGCTATTTACAGCGATTTTATCTATTTTTTTCTTGTTAATAGGTTGCAGTGCCAAAGGGGACGAAAAAGCGTCTGCAACCAAAACAGAAAAAGGAAAAGAAAAAATCGAAATTACCGACCTGTCAGGGAGAAAGGTAACATTCGATAAAGTACCAGAAAGTTTTGCAACATTAAGTATGGGAGACATGGATATTATTCATGCTTTAGGTGGAAAAGTAGTAGGTCGTCCGGATACGAAATTAACTCTTCCAGAGGAGTTAAAGAAAGCAAAAGTAATCGGGAATGCACATCAACCGAACTTTGAGCAAATTGCTAGTTTAAAGCCCGATGTACTTGTTGCTAACAATGGATTCCAAAAGAATGTGCCAACGGTTGAAGGACAAGGAACGAAAGTAATCATTTCTTCTGCGAATTCTGTACAAGATATTCAAAAGAATATTGAATTATATGGAACAGTAATGAAGAAAGAAGATAAAGCAAAAGAACTTAATCAAAAAATCAATGATCAAATGAAGAAATATGAGAAAAAGAGCGATGTGAAAGCATTGCTAGTGTATGGCGCACCAGGTACTTATTTAGCGGCATTACCAACATCTTTATCAGGTGATGTTTTAGAAAAAACAGGCGGGAAAAATATTGCTTCTGATTTTCCAGAAACGAAAGAATATCCGCAATATGCACAGCTAAGTGTAGAACGTATTATTGAGGCGAATCCAGATGTCATTTATTTAATTACACACGGAGATCCAAAAAGTGTGAAAAAAGCATTCGAAGGCGAAATGATGAAAAATGAAGCGTGGAAAAATTTAGATGCAGTAAAACAAAACCGCGTAGTTATTTTGCCACCTGATTTATTTGGATCTAATCCTGGGACAAAAGTTACAGAAGCAATGGACTTTATGTATAAAAGTATACAAGATGTAAGGAAATGATACGTATGGAAAGTAGTGAAGTAGTAAGAGAAAAGGAACATCCTTTTGCGAAAAAAAGATGGATAATAGCAGTTACTTTAGTTGTATTAACAATTCTAGGCCTCTTTTACGGTCTTTTCGCAGGAAGTTTATCCTTTTCTGTACGAGACATTCTAACAGGTATACAAGATGAAGGTTCGACAGTTCATCGAATTGTATGGGATCTTCGCATACCGAGAGTTCTCGTTGGGTTTATAGTAGGAACATGTTTAGCTGCATCTGGTACACTGTTGCAAGGGGTTATGAGAAACCCTCTTGCAGATCCTGGTATTATTGGGGTTTCATCTGGGGCAGGTCTTGTAGCAATTGTCATCATGATTTTATTCCCACAGCATCTAGCTTTTTTACCACTAGGGGCGTTTTTAGGAGCTTTCATAACAGCAATGGTTATTTATGCTTTATCATGGCAAAAAGGGGCACCACCTTCAAGAATCGTCTTAGTAGGAGTGTCAATCAATGCATTAATTGGTGCAGCAACGTCAGCTTTAATGTTATTACATAGTGACAAAGTACAATCCGTGTTACCGTGGCTAGCGGGCGGCATTGGTGGTGTAAGTTGGGCACATTTAAACATGATTATTTATTATGCAATATTCGCCATTATATTAGCTTTCTTTGGTATTAAGCATATTCGAGTGTTAATGCTTGGAGATGAAATGGCAAAACTATTAGGACATAATGTGGAAAAAAGTCGGTTTTATTTAATCGTAGTAAGTACATTATTAGCTGGAATTGCAGTAAGTGTGTCTGGTCTTATTGGATTTGTCGGTCTTGTCGTACCACATATGCTACGTTTATTAGTTGGAAATGATTATAGATATTTGCTACCTTTATCATGCCTTGGCGGCGGGGTATTACTTGTTTTTGCGGATGCAATAGCTCGAAGTTGGTTTGACCCAATCGAATTGCCTGTTGGTATTTTACTGTCCTTCTTAGGTGGTCCTTTCTTCTTATATTTAATTCATAGAGGAGGAAAACAACGTGATTTCCGTTAACAAAGTGTTTTATGCACACTCTGAAAGATTTCAAATGCAAAATATGAATGTACATATTAAGGCTGGAGAAATCGTTAGTTTAATTGGTCCGAATGGATCGGGAAAATCTACTTTGCTTCGTTTAATAGCAAGGCTACTGAAACAAAGCGAAGGGGACATCATTTTAGATGGGAAAAATATTCATATGATGAAGAGTGCTGATGTAGCGAAGCAATTAGCGATGTTACCACAAATGCATGATCATCAATTAGATTTGACAGTGAAAGAACTAATTGAGTTCGGAAGAGGTCCACATAAATCATGGAGTAGCCGCTTAAATAAAGAAGATGAAGAAATTGTTGATTGGGCATTGTCTGTTACAAATCTTGAAGGGTATGAATATCGTCTTTTACATTCTTTATCAGGAGGGGAACGGCAACGTGCTTGGATTGCGATGACGCTAGCGCAACGTACAAATGTCTTATTATTGGATGAACCAACAACCTTTTTAGATATCGTTCACCAGTTGGAAGTAATGGAACTTGTGAAACGATTAAATGAGGAGTTTGGAATGACGATTATAATGGTTTTACATGACATTAACCAAGCTGCTCAATATAGCGATCGTTTACTTGTATTAAAGCGAGGAAAGATTCAGTATGATGGTATACCAGAAGAAGTACTATGCCATGAAATGTTTCAACATGTATTTGGCATAGATGTAGATATTTTTCAAGGAAATGACAAGCCGTTTTTTACACCGAAACGAATTTCTAAAAGGGGAGAAGAGCGATGCAAACAGAAGAGCGTATTACCACTGAATTAGTAAGAGAATTTGTTATGGCAGCTCACGGGGATTTAGAGAAAGTACAAGAGCTATTGGCTGAATCGCCAAGCTTACTTCACGCCTCTTATAATTGGGGTGGATCAGATTGGGAAAGTGCGTTAGGGGCATCGGCACATGTAGGTCGTAAAGATATTGCTCTTTATTTACTAGAAAAGGGTGCTCGGATGGATATTTTTGCAGCAGCTATGCTTGGTGAATTAGAAATTGTACAAGCTATTTTAGTAGCTCAACCAGAAGCATTGCATGCATCTGGTCCTCATGGTATTTCTCTTCTTCAGCATGCACGAATGGGTGGAGAGAAATCTAAGCGTGTATATGATTATTTAGCAATACTATCTTAATGAATGAAGTTCTTATGTGCGGTAAACTTTTCACTTGAAACAATTGGAAAGTTTACCGCCCGTTAGAACGGGATAAGTATCTAGTATATTTGAAAATCCTACACCCCCCTCAATTGTAGTTTTCTTTATGCTAGTTATGATATGGATGCGGTAGACAATATTTGTCTACTGCTTTTTTTAGGTTTATAAGAATGAAAATTCCGTGTTTTTATGTTGGTTCATTTATCCCGCTATTTTCCAGGCAGTAAGACACCCGCCTAAAAATTCAGCTAAAGTAAAGAAGTTAGACGGGAGATCCACTGCCCGTAAATGCCCGATTGGTGAAGGCTAATAATCAGTGGGGATGAACAAAATTCCCCACTAATTAAAGTTTCACTTTATAATAGATAGTAACATTTCGTATACATACAAAACATGATCGTGAAATTAAGAACAAATTAGTGGAAAGGAGTGCCAGCATGTTTCATACAGAACGTTTACAAATTCGCAAATATACAATGGATGATTTACAGTTCTACGCTTCACTATGGGGGAACGAGAAGGTAATGCGCTATATTGGAAATGGGACGTTAAAAACATATATACAGTGTAAAAAAAGTCTGGAGGAATGGGTGATTCCTAGCTATAAAAACGGTCTCGGTTTATTTGTATTGATTGAAAAGGAAACGGGAACAAGAATTGGTCATGCAGGGCTGATACAGCAGAAGATAGATGGAAAAGAGGAAATTGAAATTGGTTATTGGTTACTTCCTCAGTATTGGGGAAAAGGGTATGCAAAAGAAGCGGCGGCAGCATTTCGTGACTATGGTTTCCAAGCATTACGAATGAATAAATTAATTTCTCTTATTAATCCGAATCATCCGGCCTCAATATTTGTTGCTAGAAAAACAGGGCTCAGCTATGAGAAAACAACGTCATTTCATGGAATCGATGTTCTAGTTTATTCTATTAAGCGTGTTGGATGAAAAAATTACTTTTTTAAAGGTAAATTACATTTTTTGAAGAATGGTATATGAAAATAAAGGGAGGGGTTACATGTACATTTATCATAATGGACTTATTATTCGTGAGGGAACGAGTAGTGTACCAGCATATGCAATTAAAGCTTTGTTTGAAGATGCCGGTTGGAGTAATGATAATATCCCTTCGTGGCAAATTGAAAAATTTACGATAGCATTCGAAAATTCAACATGGGCTTTCACAATTTGGGATGAGGAAGAGATGATTGCGATGGTTAGAGTCATTTCTGATGGAATTATGATCGCGAACATAGTAAATTTAGTTGTGAAGTGTGAATATAGAGGGAAGGGATTAGGTAAGAAGCTTGTAGCTCTTTGCTTGCAAAAACTTCCCCACGGTGATTGGTTTGCACATACATCAGCGAACAATTTTGATTTTTATAGAAGCTGTGGATTTGAAGTTAGAGAGCTATCGAGAAATGGAACATGTGCGTATTATGGATATCAAGTCGCGAAAAGAGATGGTCACCGATAAATGAAGGAAAAGAAAAAATATAGCGAGGTAATTTTGAGACTTTTGATAATAGAGAATGGATTGAGGCTCTTTTTATGATAAAATAAAAGAAAATTCTGTTTATTATTAGGGGGATAAAAATGAGTATAAAAGTTGGGGATGTATTTAAATATGAAAGAAGATTTACTGAGGAAGAAGTTTTTGAATTTGCAAATATTACCGGTGATAAAGGTAGACACCATGTGGAATACGATGAAAACGGAAGATTAATGGTTCATGGTTTATTGACTGCTAGCATTGGGACGAAAGTGGGAGAAGAGTTACATTACATAGCAAGAGAATTAGTAAGTGAGTTTATTAGACCAGTTTTCACAGGAGATACGATCACTTGTGAACTAACGTTAACAAATGTTGAGCAAATGGAAGGTTATAAAAAAGTTTCAATCGAGTCAGTTTATCGCAATCAGGATGAAAAGACAGTACTAGTTGGGACAAGTTATGGAATTATAAGGGGATAAAAAAGAAGCCTGTTTAACAGGCTTCTTTTTTATTATTTAGTAAACACGTTTTCGGTTTTCCGCATAACTAGAGATGAGTAATAATGCAGTTTCTTCTCCTATATTACGAACAATATGAGGAACGCATGCATTCCATGAGAAAGAATCACCTTCTTCTACAATTGCAATATCTTCACCGTGCTGAACTTCTAGTTTTCCGCGTAATACAAGGTGACATTCTTCCCCTTCATGGGCATTTGGTGAGTTTTCTTTCGGGAATCCAGTAGGGATTTCTACTAAAGATAGGCGAAGCCCCCCTTGCTCCGCAACATGTTCAATTCTTTGCTCATCTTTGCCGTATACACTGTATTTCCGTTCTTCTTTTTTGACAATTTTTAATCGATCTTTTTGCTCTAACAATAAATAGGGAAGGGGAACGTTTAAAAAATTGGAGATCGTTTCTAAAGTTGAGATAGATGGTGATGTTTTATTATTTTCAACCTGACTCATAAATCCTTTAGAAAGACCTGTTCCCTCGCAAATTTGTGCGATTGTTATGCCTCTACGTTGACGAATTTCACGTATTGCAGAACCAATATTCATAAAATCAAGCTCCTTTTTGTAAACAACTATTTGTATCATAGCAAAAAAAATATATTTTTTCCCAGTGAAAATGAATTGACGAATAAAAAAAATTAGTGTATGTTTTGTAATGTAAATAAAAGTTTTGTATAAGAAAACTATAAAGGAGAGAATGAAATGAATCAACATATTGGTAACTTAATTATTCGTATCGTGTTAGGGGTAACATTCTTCATGCACGGTTTAACAAAATTCCAATCAGGAATTGACAATATTGCAGGGTGGTTTACAAGCATTGGTTTACCAGGAGGACTTGCATACGGTGTAGCAACGTTTGAATTAGTTGGAGGCCTATTATTAATTCTAGGTTTAGGGGTAAGATATATTGGATTATTATTTGCACTTGTTATGGTTGGAGCAATTGTAAAAGTGAAATGGTCAGCTGGCTTATTGGGAGATGGAAAAAATCCTGGTTTCGAATTAGAACTTGCATTATTAGCAATGGGTGCATACTTATTTGTTGCAAAGGCTGATGGTTTTGTAGATAATTTTTTAAAAGAAAAAATGTCAAAGAAGAACTAATTTAAATGGGGGGCTAACAAGATGAGTTTTCAACTTCATCCCGATACAACACTTGATGTTGTTCATTTATACGTATCTAATGTAAAGAAATCACTAGAGTTTTATACGGAAGTACTAAGTATGAAGGTGCTAAAAGAAGAAGCAGCAGTCGTTACATTTGGGAATGAAAATGATGAACCACTTCTTATCATTGAAGAAAAGAAAGAAGCTTTTCCGAAGCAAAGAGGAAGAACAGGGTTATATCATTACGCAATTTTATTACCAAGTAGACAGGATTTAGCGAATGTTCTTCGTCATCTTGTAGAGATGGTATATCCACTACATGGTGGAGCCGATCATTACTTTAGTGAAGCTCTTTATTTAGCTGATCCAGATGGAAACGGGATTGAAATTTATCATGATCGACAAAAAGAAGTTTGGCGTGATGAGAATGGAGAACTACCATTTGTTAGTAACCCGTTAGCTGGTGAAGAATTATTACAGCAAGGAAGTACATGGAATGGCTTTCCAGCTGGTACTGTGATGGGGCATATTCATTTCCATGTAGCTGATTTAGAGGAAGCTAAACGTTTCTATGTTGATGGTCTTGGTTTTGAAGTAACGATCCCAGCTCGTAATGGAGCGTTGTTCGTATCTGCAGGTGGTTATCATCACCATATCGGTTTAAATACATGGCAAGGTGAAGGGGTACCACCGCAAATGCCAGGTTCTGTTGGTTTAAAATATTTCACAGTTGTACTAGCGAATGAAAAACAAAAAGAGCAAGTATGTGAAAGCTTAAAAAATATTGGCAAGATTGCTACGTACAAAGATGGAATATTACAAGTCGAGGATCCATTTGGACATTGTATCCATTTCAAAATAAAAGGAGAAGCCTAAAAAGGCTTCTCAGGCTGTGGAGAAAGTCTTCTCTACAGCCTGTTTTTGTGTCTGAACCTCTTTT
>NZ_JBMDKC010000076.1:0-27699 GCF_057809515.1 Bacillus sp. FG16 | reverse complement strand
CTAAAAATTTTCTTGATATAGTTTCATTTACATATTCTTTATATAAATCAGGATGTTCCGTTTTGAATCTTTTACTGTCAAAACGATTACTCGTATAGGACTTCCAATGAATGGTGTAATTCTCCGTTGTCGCTTTTTCATGAGAACCTAATTTCGCTTTCAGCTTGTTCTCATACTCTGCCTTTTGTTCTTGCAGCACCTTCATTTCCCTATCTACTTGGTCCCTCGCTTCAATAAGTAGCTCTTCTTGCTTCCCTAAGCTGATAGAACTATCCTCAATAGATTCTGGATACATTTGCTTGAGTAGCTGCGTAGATGCCTCTGAACCATCAAACATAGGCGGTTCATCCTTTTCGACGTGACTCAGCCAAAAGTCCCGTTCCATATTGATAAGATACTGGATTATATCCTCATCCCGTTCGATCTTTTTGTACACGAATTTGTTGCCACCAATTAATACGGCAATCCACCATGCTTCATATCCTGTAACCGCCATATAGTGCTGACACTGGAGAAGGTAAGCGACTGGTATTTCTTTACCTTCCCATTCTTTTTTCAAATATTCTGAAGCTGTTTTACATTCAAGACCCACTCGTTCTCCTACAATGAGCCTGTCCACGTTTGCAAGCATCCAAGGATACTCTGGGTGTTGCAAGATAGCATTTCTACGTTGTACCTTTAGTCCCGTACGTTTGGCAAACTCCTGTGCGACCACCTCTTCAAGTACGTTTCCAAAATAAGCAGACTCACTTTGTATGTCTTCTTGTTCAATAGCTTCTGTTTTCTCAAGAAACACCTGTACTTGCGACTTCCATTTACTTAACCCAGCAATAGCTGCCACATCAGAACCACCTAATCCTTGCTTACGTGCTTCTAACCAGGCCTTACGATCCATATGTAATGTATTTGCCAATACTTTCGCCTGCATGTTTCTTTCACTCGCTCTCTGTGTTATACTGACTTCACCTTAAATTTTTTGAGAACTCATTCCCGTGAGTTCTTTTTTATTCTCCTGCCACAAAACGTGTGCCATGGCGTTCTAAAAACTTCTCATTGCATTCCTCACAAATGAGATTCCCCTTGAATTCGTAATACGTCATGCCGAAATACAATTCACCGTCGCAATCACTACAATAGTGTTCAAATTCTTTTCTCGGGGAATCGTGCGGATTGCCTATGGTATTGGGGTTCTCTAGCATTCAGCTAACCTCCTCAGAAAGCGTAATATAATGCACCCTCTCCACAACATCCGCATTCACACCGATACTTTTCAAGCGGTGAACAATTCCTTTTATACGTTTACGTTCCTCATCATGCTTTTCTTTCGCACGATAGAGTGCCATCAATTCCCTTCGGGCCAATCGAGCTTCTTTAATCCAGATGCAAAATTGATAGGGATCATTCTTTTGCAGCGCTTCAACTTGCTTCTTTTCACAATGTTGTAAGAATTCATCGAGTATTTGTTTCTTTTGTAAGTCTTTTGTTAGAACTGATTTGATCATGTTGGTTTCTCCTCTTCTTCACATGCAGTAGCACTCACTGGTTGGGCACATTTCCCTTTCTTCCAAAAGTTTATGCATAATTGCATATTATTTATCTATATAAGTTCACAAAAATTATGTTATAATACATTCGTATAGAATACTCACATTCCATGTTGACGGCTCTAGCATTCCGCTAGAGTCCTTTTTCTTTTTCACAAACCCTACGCACTTGGAATGACTCGTCTTGAGTTCGTATGACGATGAATCAAGTGTAGTCGTCCATCAACTTTTTTATAGATCAACCAGTTTTCAGAATTTAAGCTGTAAGAATTCATATGCATTTTCTCTCGCTTCGTTGGGCGTTTACCGTTTTTCACCTGTTTCCCCTCCTTGCTCTATTGCGCAAACAGCTCGTCCACTGTTGTTTTGAAGTATTTTGCTAGTTTTTGAGCCTCTTTTAGGGTGAACTCACGTTTTCCAGATTCTTTTAAGTAATACGTTTGCTGATGCATGTTCACCACTTTACCCACAGCTTCTTGCGTCATGCGCCGCTCTTTTCGAGCAATGAATAGATTTTTGTTCATGAGTATCGCTCCTTAACCAATTTGCTAATCAAATTTATTATTATTTATTTTTTCCTCAAATCGCGTAATAACCTCCAAAAAAATTTCTTCAGTAGGAACATCCATCTGTATAGCTAATTTTAATAACCCTTTTTCCACATTATGCAGATACGTAGGTAGAATAAACCACTCCATTGGAAACTCTAAAAATGTTGCAATTTTCAATGCTATCAATGAGCTAGGTGTTCTTCTCCCTGTTTCAATATCTCCATAATATGAGGGGCTTATGTTTAAACTTTTAGCCAAATTAACTTGCGTTAATTTGTTCTGTTTTCTAATTTTCACAAGCCAGTCTCTTTTCATTGTTTACCTCCTACCTTCTATGACTCTAATTTAATTTTATGCGTTTAGCGTAAATTAATCAACAACTTTTTTAATACGCATCTTGCGTAGATTTTATTGTAAGTTTATTGTAAGCTATTAATAGTAATATAAGTGTAAAAGTAAGAACGTTAAGTTACACGATTGGAGGAGAATACTACACATGGATATAGGGGCAAATCTAAAATTTCTACGAAAAAGATATGGATGGACTACTGAATATGTAGCAAATCAATTAAAGACATCTATTTCGACTTACAACGGATATGAAATAAACTATAGGAAACCAAATCCCGAAATGCTATGCAAAATTGCTGATTTATTCAACTCTACGACTGATTTCATCTTAGGGCGAACAGATAATCCAGATGGGACAAAAGATAACTTACAAGATATTTTAGAGAACGGCAATCTCAACTACGGGGGAAGAACATTAACTACGGAAGAAACTGAAAAGATAAGAGACTTTTTCAATATTGTTATAAACCGTATGTTGAATTAACAAAAAGGAACAGCAATTGCTATTCCTTTTTTTGTTGCAGAATATTTGTAATTTGATTAAATTCCTCTTTTGTACATAACCCTATCTTATGGAGTTCATTTATTACATACTCCACATCACAGCTTACTTTTTTAGGCTCTAATAACTTACAAATCATAGCTTTTGTCTCTAATGCTACCCCGTTTGCTTTTAACATCAAAATTCCTCCTTATCATGGTAAATACTAGGTGACAACTTTTTACAGACCTCTCCCAAAAAAATTGTCACTCCTTAAACGCACAGAAGTCGCTACAAAGTAGCGACTTCTTTTTTTTACAGCAACTATACTTTCTAACTCCCACCAGGATCTCGTATAGTCATCCTAAATTCTTGTTTTATTTTTGGTTGTTGCTCCATTTTCTCAACATGTATTATGGCCTCGTTCATCCCTATTACTCCTACTGCTAGCAGAAATATAGATATCACCCTTCTCACGTCAACATTACCCCTTCCCTATTCAATATTATTTTATACATTCGTCCGTAAAAACTCAACCCTGCCAATTCGAACTCTAATAATGCTTGTTTAATACCCTCCATGTCGCCGATACATATTGAATATGATATAAGTTGAAATGGTGAAAAGCCATTTTTCTTTAACTCCTCAAATATTAATAACCCAAGCTCTCGATTCCCGAAAAGACACTCATATGTCGCTCTTTCATTTGGATGAAGTAACTCTACATCAATTTTATCCACATTGATATTATTATGTATACGCACATGAGCTAACGTTGTATGCAACGCTATCGACTTTTGAGCTTTTTGGGTAACATTAATCTCTTTCAGTGATTCCGTGGCTTGAACTAAAAGTGCCTCAGCTGTCTCAGGACAGTCTATTTGATACCCTTCTCCAAGCCCGCAAATAGCTGTACACTTAATCATAGGCACATCTACTTCAGAATTTATGATGGCATTAAAAATTTTCCTACTCTGTTCTAATTCAATCCTCCATAAATGCATATATGCAATCCTCTCATTAGCAAACATGCGAAGATAATCTTTGATACAACCCTCTTCAAGAAGGTTCAAATTTGCTTCAACCTCATCTATATACTGAATGATTGCATTGTTATTAGGTCTATCTGCTAAAGCTAACATATACAAAATATTAACCATAACTTGAACATGTGGATTAGTAGAAAAGTGTGTTGCTCTAATTATTTTGTAAAGCGCCTGTCCTCTCAATTCATTCTTATTACGTTTGTTAAACAATTTATAGATTGTAAAATAAGTCGATAAACTCGTATTTCCTTTGTGTTTATCAAGAATTGCACTCATTAAGCTGTATTCGCCTTGCACCTGACTATAAATTAATCCGACAATAGTATTAGATGGCTGCATACAACACAAAAAATAATCCCGTGTAATCTTTCGTTTCGCTTCCTCATTATCATATAAAAATTTCGTGGCTTTGAAAAACACTTCTACATCCATTTCGCTTTCGCCTGCAATTCCCTTACGAAAAGTTTCTCGACAGACACCTAACTTTAGAGCAAATTGTCTTCTAGAAAATCCTGCTGAATTAATTTTTGCAAGCAACTGATTCATCACCTTTTGCAAATGTTTTCCTCCTTCCTCGAACATAAAGCACACGAACCTTAATTTTCTCAACCCAGGACACATTCTAAAATCAAAAGGTATGTGTTACACTGACGAGGAACTCGTAAGATGCAAATGTTTATCCTAAGGGAGCTTTAGGTGAACAATGTGAGAGGTTTCGTGGGAAGTACCTCTTACACACGCTCTGCGAGTTTTTTTATGTTCAACACATATTTTTTTTATTATTCTGCAAATTAAAATTGTACTTCTTCCGACAATATTTTACCACGAGCAATCTCTTGCGAACACCCATTCTAAACATTTCTCAAGTTCAAATACAATAAAATGAATGAATATATTGAATACTCATTCATTTTATATTTTATTTGAATTGGATGAGTGTATAACCAGCCAATTTTACAGTTTTTTACCCAGCCAATCTGAAATCTTCAAAAAAACTTTTTCAAAAATTGTCGTAAATTGTATGTTATAATATATACAGGTATAGGCCTTTCCTATACAGGGTAATATGTTATTAAAATTAAAGTGGTTCAAGTCAAAGAAAGACGTTCAATTTATATTGAGCGTCTTTTCTTTTGGTAACAAACAAGTTATAATCGACTCAATAAATTGAATTATCAATCTTTACATATACAGGAGGGATTCCTATGGTGGTTTACAAAGATAAAGAACGAGGAACATATTTCTTTGTTGTCAGAGTCCGTCAGTTTGATGGTACTCAAAAGCAAGTAAAGCGTCGTGGGTTTAAAACAAAAAAGGAAGCACGTGAAGCGGAAGCAAAAATGTTAGTTGAAAAAGAAACAAACTCAACCTTAACATTTGCTCAAGTGGCTGATAGTTATTTTGATTGGTATTGTCAGCGGAGAAAACAAACTTCTATAAAGGTTATTAAAAATGTAATATATAATCACCTGCAAAAAGAGTTTGGTAAACTGAAGGTAGATCAAATTACCGCCAAACATATAATGTATTATCAAAATAAAATTATTGGCAACTACTCGGCTGACACCTTAAAAAAAATCCATGCAGTACTATCGTCCATATTCAATTTCGCAATAAAGTTTCATGGTTTAACCAGTAATCCTGCACGTATTGCTGGAAATTTTGAACTTGAATCAAACAAACGAATGGATTATTGGGAATTTGATGAGTTTCAAAAATTTATCGATGTTGTAGACGATCTACTCTATGATTCATTTTTTTCAACGCTTTATTATAGCGGTGCTAGGAAAGGTGAACTGCTCGCACTAACATGGGACGATGTTGATTTTACAGAAAAAACAATTCGGATTAACAAAACTGAATATAATCGCCAAGTTACCAAGCCAAAAACAAAAGCATCAAATAGAATCATTCTATTACCGACACTTGTCAACGATTTATTGAAAACGTTAAAAGAACATGCTACATTAACAGCACCAGTAAAAAACGATTATGTGGTTTTTGGGGAGTTTTTTACTAGCATTGCTACAACAACACTAGACGAACGATATAATAAATATGTAGCTGCTTCTGGAGTAAAAAGAATCTTACTTCACGAATTCAGACATTCTCACGCCTCATATTTAATAAACAACGGCGTTAGCCCACTTGTAGTAGCCCAACGTCTAGGACATTCCGATGTGGCAACAACTTTAAATACTTATAGCCACTTATATCCATCTAAACAAACTGAAGCTCTGGCTTTTATGGAAAAGGATTTAGTGCAAAGGTTACCGAAACGTTACCAAGGCATATGAAAACCTTGGTAATATCCCACCCGTATATACACCACGCATACCGCCGCCTTCTAATACTAACCCCGTATTTTCAAGCATGTTACTCTCTCCTCTATATATATTGACTCTTTAATTATTCACCATGTTAAGTATCTTTTTCTATTATATATGAGTTCTTTCAGAAATTATATTCAAAAGACTTGAGAAAAAGGAGTTTTTTATTCCAATTATATTTCCAAATGATCGGAGACATCCTTTATAAACCTTTGAATAAAGTCTTGCTCTTCTTTCGTATATCCATCTAAAAGTAACAGCCACTTTTCTTCAGCTTTTTTATGCAATTTTTCATGAGCTATATATATTTCATTTCCACTTTCCGTTAAACGGAAGAATATTTCCTTCTGATTATCTAACATTTGCATCTTCTCAACGAATTGCTTTTGAAACAACTTCGTACAAATTTTAGAGATTGCTCCCTTCGTCATGCCCATTTCTGTCGTAATTGCCGTTACATTCATCAAACCATTTTTTCCGATACATTCGATTACATGTAACTCAGATAAAGACATACTACTTACACCTGTCTCATAAAGAAACTTCTCGTTTTGTCGTTTTAAATGTTCTTCTTTTTTATGCAAAAGTGTACGAATGTCCGACAGTATTTCCATTTGCTTCGTTGTATGCTTCAATCCGTTCGCCTCCTAAGTTTCCAAAGAAACAATTTAACTATATACCATTTTAAAAAATTTTTTTCATCTTTACAAGTGAGAAAATCATGTTAAAATAATTTTAGTTTCCAAGGAAACTAAAATACAAGGAGGTTAAAAAGATGAAAAAATCTAAACTAACTTTCATTTTATATGTTGTCTGTATTAGTGCCTTACTCGGTTCCTTCGCTCAAAATATTTACACACCTATCTTACCGATGATTCAAAATTCTTTTCACACTTCTCTTTATCTTGTAAATGTAACAGTTTCACTTTTCACATTCGTTCTTGCAATTATGCAGCTCGTATATGGACCTTTAATTGATACAAAAGGGAGAAAATCTGTCCTTATCCCTAGTTTAGTCATTAGTACAATTGGTTCAATCGGATGTGCTTTTTCGGCAAACATTTATTTATTTCTCTTTTTTAGAGCTGTTCAAGCTATAGGAATAGCGGCTATACCTGTAGTTTCAGCAACGATTATCGGCGATTTATTTGAAGGAAAAGAACGCGGAGAAGCGATGAGCCTATACCAAATGTTACTTGCCCTCGCACCTGCAATGGCTCCACTCATAGGTGGTTATCTTGGCAGTATAAATGGTCACTTATCTGTATTCCTCTTTTTATCTACACTTGGCATTATCTTATTAATTATAAACATTTCACTACTTCCAGAAACAAAGCCAAATGTAATTAAGCAGTCTAAAGCACAAAAGAATTACTGGCTTATCTTAAAAAATAAAACTGGGTTTTCTATTACTCTTATTGGCTTCATTCAATTTTGTATTTACTTTTGCTTTCTCGTTTTTTTACCGAACATTTTAACAAATTCATTTCATCTAGCTGCAAGTGAAATTGGTCTTATGTTTGTACCAATGTCTCTTTCTATCATGCTAGGAAGTTTTTGCTACAAGTTTTTTCCAAAACGCCTCACAACAAAGCAAGCTTTATTTATTACGAGTTTCTTCAATATTATATGTGTCGTTTTATTCTCTTTCACATATAGCATCAATATCCCATTCATCATTATCGTTACATCTTTGTACGGTTTTAGTATGGGACTTTCTATGCCAACTCACACTACTTTATTAACAGAAGAATTCGTGCAAGAACGTGCAACAGCTATCGGTATGTACAACTTCATCCGCTATCTCGGTATGAGCACAGGGCCACTTCTAGGTGGATTTCTTTTATTTAACCAAAATTACTTTTGGATTTTCTTCCTAGGTGCAATTATGTTTTTACTTGTAATCTTATATGCAATGAAAATGCTAAGTTTTCATGCTGTACAAAAAGTAAAATAGAGCCCCCAAAAAGGTCGGCTCTATTTTACCCTCTTTGATCCGCAACAATATGAATATCAATATACTTTGTTTGTCTCATAATTTCATTTACAATAGAGCCTTTTCGTATTTCTTCCCACCTTGTTCTAGCCGATTGTCCAAGTAAAATTTGCGTTACCTGTAATCTTTTTGCGGCTTCAATAATAACATCTGCTGGCTTTCTTCCTTTCGCCTCTTCTAATACAAAACTCGCATCAAATTGATTCGTTAACGATTTCCACTCTTCAATTGTTTGTTTTTTACCTGCTGAAAGAGAATCTATATTTTCCCTCTCAACGTTTAATACGTACAATTCAGCATTTAACCGATCAGCCATGCGCCATCCCCGTCGTATTAATTTCTCCGCTGTTGAACTGTATTGTACACAAACAAGAATTTTTTCTTTTACGCCAATCGGTTCTATTACTGTTTGGCTAATTTTCTCGTCCATATCATCTGCCACTTCACGAAGTGATAATTCCCTAAGTGCTCCTAAATTATTAAGCGTAAAGAAATTTTGTAAACTTTGCT
The DNA here is from genome assembly GCF_057809515.1 of Bacillus sp. FG16. NCBI lineage: Bacteria > Bacillati > Bacillota > Bacilli > Caryophanales > Bacillaceae > Bacillus > Bacillus sp. FG16. The sequence continues at coordinate 18,890 of NZ_JBMDKC010000076.1, read as the reverse complement.
GAATTTTTTCTTCTTTATATATCTTTCCGTCTATTAGTCTCTTCCTTAATACCTCGGGCGTTGCATCAACGAGCTGAATTTCATTTGCTTTTTGTAAAATAAAATCTGGAATTCGTTCTCTTACTTTTACATTCGTAATTTGAGCTACAATATCATGAACACTTTCCAAATGTTGAATATTAAAAGCTGATAATACCGATATACCAGCCTCTAACAATTCCTGCACATCCATATAACGTTTCTTATGTTTAGAACCAGGAACATTACTATGCGCAAGTTCATCCACTACAACAACTTGCGGCGCACGTTTTATAATTCCTTCCACATCGAGTTCATAAAATACCTTTCCTTTATACTGTATTTCTTTCAAAGGAACTTTCTCTAAATCAGCAATTGCTTCTTCTGTTTCTTTTCTCCCGTGCGTTTCAATTAAACCAATTACAATATCAATTCCATCTTTTTTCATTTCTCTTGCATCAAAGAGCATTTTATAACTTTTTCCTACGCCTGGAGCTGCTCCTACATATAGCTTTAACTTTCCCCGATTTTGTTGCCGAATATATTCTAAATATTCCTCTGGCGTTCGCCTTTGAAACTTCGGTTCATAATCATCTGCATACAAAATAAACACTACCTTTCATTCGAAACAACGCTACCTCAATCCGTTAGATTGAGGTAGCACTATTACTATTTCATTAATTTCTGTAATGCTAAATTTAGCTTTAAGACGTTCACTCGATCTTCTCCAAATAAACCAAGTGCAGCACCTTCTGTTTGATCTTTAATCAATTGATCAAGTTTTTCTTTCGGAATATTCGTTAATTTCGAGATACGATCCACCTGCACAGAGGCCGCCTTTGGACTAATATCAGGATCAAGCCCTGAACCTGAATTTGTCACTAAATCTATCGGTACTTCTGTAACTGGAACAGCTGGATTTTTTTCCTTCCAGTCCACAATACTTTTCTCTACTCGTTTTGCTAAATCTGGATTAGATGGTGCATAGTTATTTGAACCAGATGCTTCAGCCTTATATTCAATACTAGAAACACGCCCTTGAAAATAACGTGGATCCGTGAAGTTTTGCCCGATTAATTTAGAACCAATCACTTCATTTTTATCATTATATATTAGACTTCCATCCGCATTATCCTTCATCACGGCTTGTGCAATACCAGTAACAATAAGTGGGTATACAAGTCCACACAACACTAGAAATGTAAAAGTAATACGGATAATTGGTGATAGTATACTTTGTTTCTTTTCCATCTTTTTCCCCTCTTCCTTATATGAACAAGCCGACAATTATATCAATTACCTTAATTCCAATGAATGGAACAATCACTCCGCCAAGTCCATAAATAAGTAAGTTTCGGCTAAGCAATGCATTAGAACTCATCGGTTTATATGCGATACCTTTCATCGCTAACGGAATGAGTAGTGGAATAATAACAGCGTTAAATATTAATGCTGATAAAATCGCTGACAGTGGTGATGTTAACTTCATTATGTTTAGTGCTTCCATTTGCGGAATCGCAAGTGTAAACATTGCTGGAATAATTGCAAAATATTTCGCTATATCATTCGCAATACTAAATGTCGTCAACGCACCACGTGTCATTAACAATTGCTTCCCAATTCCTACAACCTCAATAATTTTCGTTGGATTCGAGTCTAAATCAATCATATTTGCTGCTTCTTTCGCAGCTGTCGTACCACTATTCATCGCTAATCCAACGTCAGCCTGTGCTAATGCCGGAGCATCATTTGTGCCATCACCTGTCATCGCTACAAGTTTCCCTTTATCTTGCTCTGCTTTAATAACAGCAATCTTATCTTCTGGTTTACACTCGGCAACGAATTCATCTACCCCTGCTTCTTTTGCAATCGTTGCTGCTGTTAACGGATTATCACCTGTACACATGACCGTTTTAATCCCCATTTGGCGCAACTGTTCAAAACGCTCACGCATACCCGGTTTTACTGTATCCTTTAAATAAATTAAACCGTAAATACGATTATCTACTGCAACTACAAGTGGTGTTCCGCCCTCTTTTGAAATTAAGTCTGCTTTTTGATTTACATCTTTCGGAATTGTTCCACCTTGTGACCCAACCCATTCAATAACGGCACCGACAGCACCTTTTCTCACTTTCGTTCCGTCTTGTAAATCAACACCACTCATTCTCGTTTCTGCTTTAAACGGAACAAACTCCCCTTGTTCTGCAAGTTCTCTATTATATGATATAGATTTTCCCTGCACATACTCGATAACAGATCGACCTTCTGGCGTTTCATCTAAAACAGAACTAATAGCGGCCCACTTTCCAACTTGCTCAATCGTTTCATTTCCTACAGGCAATAATGTATGAGCCATCCGGTTCCCAAAAGTAATTGTACCTGTTTTATCTAAAATAATTGTATTAATATCGCCCGCAGCTTCTACTGCTTTCCCTGACATCGCTAGCACGTTAAATTTTGTCACCCGGTCCATCCCAGCAATACCAATCGCTGATAGCAAACCACCAATTGTCGTTGGAATTAAACATACTAACAATGCTACGAGTACAGCTGTATCAATTTGAAAACCTAAATAATTTGTAAAAATCGGCAACGTCACAACGACGATCAAGAAAATAAGAGTTAAGCTCGTTAATACTGTATTTAAAGCAATTTCATTTGGCGTTTTTTGACGAGCAGCTCCTTCTACTAAAGAAATCATTTTGTCGATAAATGATTCACCAGGATTACTCGTAATGACAATTGTAATTTCATCACTTACGACCATCGTTCCACCTGTTACGGAACAAAAATCACCGCCTGCTTCTTTTATAACAGGAGCTGATTCCCCTGTAATTGCAGATTCATCTACAGATGCTAATCCTTTGATTACTTCGCCATCATTCGGAATCATTTCTCCTTGTTTTACGATAACAACGTCACCTTTTCTAAGATCAGTTGCTGAAACTTGGACAATGTCTCCATTTTCTTTTACAACATTTGCAAACACATCTTTCTTCGACTGCTTTAAAGAATCGGCTTGCGCTTTACCACGACCCTCTGCTAATGCTTCTGCAAAATTCGCAAATAAAACTGTAAATAATAGAATGAGAGAAACTGTTATATTAAACCATCCTGGTATACTACTAGAACTGCTTGGAAGAAAAGATAAAATGAACGTAATGATAAACCCAATTTCCACAACGAACATAATCGGATTCTTTATCATGACTTTCGGATTCAATTTCGCAACGGATTGTTTCATCGCATGTGTTACGATATCACGATCCATCGTTTTCGCTTGTCTAACTTCATCTTCTACAGCATGTATTTGTGACTTATTTAATTGTTTTTCTTTTACTACTACCGGTCTCATCATTTACCCTCCATTACTTCAATGTAAGAAATTCTGCAATTGGTCCAAGTACTAACATCGGGAAGAATGTTAATGCACCGACAATTACAATTGTTCCGATGAAGATACCACCAAATAAACTATTATCTGTGCGGAACGTTCCGACTGTTTCTGGCACTACCGTTTTTTCTTTCAGCGAAGCTGCCACAGCTAGCATCGTAATTAAACTAAAGTAGCGTCCTAAAAACATAACTAAACCAGTCGTAATATTCCAAAACGGTGTATTATCTCCTAATCCTTCAAATCCAGATCCGTTATTCGCAGCTGACGATGTATACTCATATACAACTTGCGTTAAACCGTGGAAACCAGAATGAGAAATAGCATCCGTCCCTAAATTTGTTGAAAGAGCTAATGCCGAAAATCCTAAAATGAGCAATGGATGAAATAAAATCGTGACCGCGATTAATTTCATTTCCTTACCTTCAATCTTTTTACCTAAAAACTCTGGTGTCCGTCCAACCATTAACCCAGATATAAACACCGCGATAATTGCATACATAATAATATTTACAAAGCCTGCTCCAACGCCGCCATACACTGTATTTAACATCATATTTACAAGTGGAACTAGACCGCCAATTGGTGTTAACGTATCATGCATTGTATTAACAGCACCAGTTTCAGCAGCTGTCGTTACTGTTGCGTATAGTGAAGAAAATACTGTTCCAAATCGTACTTCTTTCCCTTCTGTACTTCCTTGTACATGTTCGATACCCATTCCATTCAATGCCGGATTCCCGTTTAGTTCAGATGTCGTAATCGTTATAAATCCTAGTAAAAACACCATAAAAAGTGACACGAAAAGGATGCGGCCTTGTTTTTTATTTCCGACCATTCGTCCGTACGTAAATGGAAGTGCTGTTGGTAATAACATCATAAGCATCATTTGCAAAATATTACTCATTTGTCCTGGATTTTCGAAAGGATGCGTAGAGTTTGCTCCGAAAAATCCACCGCCGTTATTTCCAAGTTCCTTAATGGAAACGAATGATGCAACAGGTCCACGTAAAATACTTTGCTTTGCACCTTCAATCGTTTGTGCTGTAACCGCCCCATCTAACGTTTGTGGTACACCAAGTGCGACAAAAACTAGTGCCGCAATAAATGCGATAGGAAGAAACACTCTCGTTAACGCTCTCGTAAAATCAACGAAAAAGTTACCAAGTTCTTTTCCAGCAAGTCCTCTTATAAAAGCCATAACGAGCGCTAATGTCGTTGCTGGTGCCGCAAACATTAAAAATGTAATTCCGATTAATTGTGATAAATAAGATAAACCATTTTCACCGCTATAATGCTGTAAGTTTGTATCAGCCATAAAACTAATTGCTGTATTAAAAGCGAGCGTAGGCTCCATCCCTTCAATATGCGCTGGATTTAGTGGCAGCACACCTTGTAATCTGAAAATGAAGTATACGACAACGATCATAAATCCATTTAATAAAACTAATGATAATGCGTACTGTTTCCACGTTTGATTGTATGCTTTTACACCCGTAATTTTAAAAATAAGTTTTTCAAAAGGCCCGAATACTTTATCTAACGTTTTGCTACCTTGAAAAGCTTTTTCTAAATAAATCCCCGTTGGCTTTGCTACTAAAATAAACAAGAGCATTGTAATAATGACTGCAACCCAAATCATAATGAATGATTCCCCCTAATTAAAACTTCTCTGGATTTAATAATGCATACACTAAATACACTGTAATTGCTGCGACAATAACCGATAAGACAATCATCATGATTGCTTTCCTTCTTTCACAACTTTATCTGACCAACTTGCAAGACTTGCCATCGATGCAACTAATAAAATAAAAATCCCGACCATTACAACATCTAACATAACTATCCCTCTCTTCTTTTGTAAAAATTTACCATTAAAATATTAAAAAAGAACACTGAGCTCTACTCAGTGTTCAAAAAATGAACAACAAAAAGTAAACCTCCTCTCTAAACGCTTACGAGGTTAGCTGTCGGATTCGGGCCTAAAGAGTAGCCCTACTTTCAAAACTGAAAGATTCACCCCAAGTGACGATGCACAAAATTGGTTCCCCCGCTCCATTTCTGGAACTCAGCGATTTTAGGTTTTTTTGGAAATTTTATGAATGATTTATGAGAGTAAATATACTCCTCTATATTTCACTTGTAAAGGGCTAAATTTCTGAAAATAATAATATTTACATTCGTTTAAACGCTTACATTGAAGATTATTACTATTATTTCATCTATTTTCTTTATTTCTCTTCTCTTTTCTTAAAAATGACCTTTTAAATATGAAATAAAAAGAGCGAATGACATGAAGTGCATAGCTTGTTGCACTCAGCATTCGCTCTTTTTTATTCAACCTTTATTCTCCTCGTAAAAATGCACGTAAATTTCTCCCACGAATATAAACTTGTGTCAATTCTGCATGTAGCTGCTCATACTCGGTAATATCCATCTCTAAATACAAAGCATCTTTTGATGGTAATATAATATATGGCCCGGGAAAAAGGGGATCAATCTGAACCAATTCTTGAACTCGCTCTACCGATACTGCCCAACGATTTGCTATATCTCCAAGTAATAGTACCTTCATCATTTCTTCCCCCGCCCTATTCAAAAAATAAAAAAGAAATATTATCACAATTTGTAAACACGACAAACTTAGCTCCAATTGTTTCATAGAGCCTCGCTGGATATCGTTTATTCCTTGTAACAACAGTAATAGGTGCTTGAAAAGAAAAACGAATGTGTTCTGTGAAGAAACTAACGATTGGAAGCTCATCCCCTAGTAAAATCACCTTCTTAATGCACTCACAAATACTAGTAAAATCCTGCTCCTTACTACAACTATAAGTCCAATCAAACCCACAATTCCTAACTTCAGCCGCTACCTCTTCATTTGCTGTAAAAATAATTAACTCATGCTGAAATGCAACTAGATCTCTTAAACTATTTACCTTACTTTCTTCTCCAACACAAATAAGTGTTAGTTCCATGTACCTCATCCTCCTTAGTATAAAAGAAATCAAACATAGATTGATATTCCCCTATACTAATCAGATCGATGAAGTGATGTATCCATCATGGCACCGTCCTCTCTCAAGACGCTTACGAAGTTAGCTGTCGGATTCGGGCTTTGAGAGTAGCCCTACTTTCAAATTTGAAAGATTCACCCCTAGTGACACTGCACAAATTGGTTCCTCCGCTCCATATAATTGGACTCAGCGTTTACAAAAAAATATATTCTGGCTGATATATTACTCCTGTATTTTGAAAAAGTAAACAGAAAAAAAGCCAGTTATAAAACTGGCTTTTCACTTACCTATACACGCGTTCTATTCACTTTATACGCAAAATGATTCGTCGGTCCATGACCACTACCAATATTCAATGGCTCTTCAATTGCTATACTAATAAATCGTTTTGCTTCTTGAACAGCATCTTCAATTGAGTATCCTTTCGCAAGTCCTGCTGTAACCGCTGAAGCAAATGTACACCCACTTCCGTGCGTTTGCTTTGAAGGAATTCGCTCGCTTCTAAACTCAATAAATTCTTCTCCATCAAAGAGGAAATCAATTACTTCATTACCTTGATATTCTGCATGTCCGCCCTTCATAAGCACATATTTAGCACCTAATTCGTGCAATACTTTTGCAGCTTCCTTACTATCTTCAACATTATGAATCTCCATCCCAGTTAACACTTCTGCTTCTGGAACATTCGGTGTTATAACGGTTGCTACTGGTAATAAATATTCTTTTAATGCATGAACTGCTTCTTGCTGTAATAATGATGCACCGCCTTTTGCGATCATAACGGGATCTAGCACAATATTATTCCAGCCAAATTTTTTAATTTGTTCTGCAACAATTTGAATTATTTCACTACTAAATAACATTCCTAGTTTCACTGCATCTGGTGTTAAATCCGTACCAATTGAATTCAGCTGTTCTGTAATACCTTCTAACGGAACAGGATATACCCCTTGAACGCCAAGCGTGTTTTGAGCAGTAATTGCCGTAATAGCCGTCATTCCGTATACACCAAGCTCTTGGAATGTTTTTAAATCCGCCTGAATTCCAGCACCGCCGCCACTATCAGATCCTGCAATTGTTAAAGCTTTATTCACTTTCATCCCACTCATCCTTTTCTATCCAAAATAGCGATGATAAATCGTTTTTGCTTCGCTTATATCTTTCGTTCCATGTACGAGCACACGGCCATCTTTAAAGGCGACTAACCTCTTGTCTTCAACAGAAAATGATAATAAATATGGATTTACATTTAAATCATTCACGCGACCTTCCAGCAACTCTTTATATTGTTCAAAATTCATTTCTTCTTTATGAGGTGGTCTAATTTGAACTGTATTTCGCCCGCATAAAACTGCTGTTTTTGATGTGTTCTCTTTATTTAAATACGGATACAATGCATTCTCTCCACATGAAGGACAATTATGCTGGCGAAGCTTTTGTACATTCATACATGAATACTCATTCTTCCACATATCAAACGATACAAGCCCATCTCGAAGTGATTCGTAATCTTCTACTAACAGTTTAAGAGCTTCTGTTACTTGATGAGAAACGACAAGAGATACAGCAGGTGATATAATACCCGCTGTATCACATGTTGCCCCGCCAAGCGGAATCGACTGTAATAAACATGATAAACATGGTGTTTTACTAGGAAGGATTGTGTAAGAAAGACCGTAACTACCTACACATGCACCGTAAATCCATGGAATAGAATATTTTTGTGCTATATCATTCACAATAAAGCGTGTTTCGAAATTATCAGTCGCATCAATCATTACATCAACGTTTGTAACAAGTTCTTCTAGCTCTTCAGCTGTTACATCTTGAACGAGAGCTTCTATTGTTACATCGCTATTAATCTCTTCTAAACGTTTTTTAGCCGCTATAGCTTTTGGAAGATTATTCTTTACGTCGCTCTCTGCATACAATTGTTGTCTTTGTAAATTACTCCAATCTACATAATCACGGTCAACAATTGTTATCTTGCCAACACCTGCTCTTACAAACATCTCTGCATTTGCACTACCTAATGCACCTGCACCGATAATAAGCACATGCTTTTCTCTTATCTTTTGCTGTCCTTCTTCTCCAATTGGAGAAAATAGTTCTTGGCGAGAATATCGATTATTCAACTACGCTCATTCCTTCTAAAGGACTACTTGCAGTTGCACAACGCTTACGTGCAATACGACCTGCTTCAAATCCTAAACGGCCTGCTTCAATACTTAATTTCATTGCCTGCGCCATTTTAATAGGATCTTTCGCTCCTGATACAGCTGTATTTAATAACACGCCATCTGCTCCTAATTCCATTGCAAATGCCGCATCAGCTGGGCTACCAATACCGGCATCGACGATAACTGGTACTGTCGCTTGTTCAATAATGAAGCTCAAATTTAATGGATTTACAATACCAAGTCCTGATCCGATTGGAGATGCTCCTGGCATAATCGCATGCACGCCAAGCTCTTGTAATTTACGTGCTAATACAACATCATCAGATGTGTACGGAAGTACGATAAATCCTTCTTCCAGTAACATTTCAGATGCCTTTAACGTTTCTACCGGATCCGGTAATAACGTTCTATCATCACCAATAACTTCTACCTTTATCATGTCACAAAGCCCAGACGCTTTTGCTAATTTTGCAATACGAACAGCCTCTTCAGCATTTTTTGCCCCTGCTGTATTTGGTAATAACGTATATTTTTTCACATCAAGTTTCTCTAATAAATTAGGTTGCTTTGCATCAAAGATATCCATACGACGTACCGCAAACGTTAAAATTTCAGCTTCAGAAACGTCAATTGCCTTTTGCTGTACGTCAAAATCAGGGAATTTACCTGTTCCTAATAAAAGTCTAGAATGAAATGAAAATGGTCCAATGTTTAACATAATCAACCGCCTCCTACGAAAGTTACAATCTCAATTTGGTCTCCATCAAAAACAGATGTATCTGTATGATCATCTTTTTGTAAAATATCTTTATTACGCTCTACTACAACAATTCTGTTATCTAGTTCTAAATGTGTAAGTAGCTCAGCTACTGTTTTTACACTCGCTGGCACTTCAAGTTGGTTACCATTAATTTTTAACTTCAAACTTCCATCCCCCTTTCTAAACTCTTCTAGAAAGCAATGAATCTAGCAAATGATTTTCTTGCTTTCCTTCTATTAAATCAGCCATATACTGACCAGAAACAGGACTTAATAAAATACCGTTTCGATAATGCCCAGTACAAGCATATAAACCTTTTATTTCTTCATGCTCTCCCATATAAGGAGCTTCATGATTCGATTGTGGTCTTAATCCTGCCCATGTACTTTCCCATTCCGCTTCTTTTAAAGCTGGCAATATTGTATAAGCACGCTCCAATATAGAAGTTATACTTTCTGGCTGCACAGTTTTATTGAACGTATGGGGCTTCATTGTTGCCCCAATTACGTAACGCCCACCGCGCTTTGGAGCAATGTAAAATCTTTCTTGAAAAATAGGTGCTTTTAAAAGTTGTTTTCTACTCTTTACCGCAACCACTTCTCCTTTAACTGGATATGTACCCCAATCGCGGTGAAAATAACTGAGTAACTTCGTGCTCCATGAACCTCCTGCAATAACGACTTTCTCACATGTGACAATACCTTCGCTCGTAAAAATTCCGGTCACTTTATTATTTTCAATACGAATATCAAACACTTCTGTCTGTTCATATATATCAGCACCTGACATTGCCGCAGAATGTGCGAATGCTTTCGTAAGCTCTGGTGCAATAACATGACCGTCTTTCGGATAATATACTGCTCCTATAATGGATTCGGATAGATACGGCTCTTTTTCCCGCACATGATCTCCCATTAGAAAGTAGGAATTTTCACCTGTTTTTTGCTGCCAATCCATAATGTGAAGAATTCTTTCCTTCTCATCTTCATTTTGAGCAATACGATAAATTCCTTTTTCTTCATATCCAATATCAATACCCGTCTTTTCACGTAAAACTGCTGCAAGTTGTGGAAATATAGCTCGGCTTTCTCTAGCAAGTTCAAATAGCGGATCATACGCATCCCATTCTGCTTGAACACCAAGTAAACCAGCAGCTGCTTTCGAAGCTTCCGATGCAATTCTTTGCTTCTCTACAATCGCTACTTTATGTCCTCTTTCTGCTAGAAAATGTGCAACTGAACTACCAATTACACCACCACCAATAATCGCTACATCATACTTCTCACACATGTTTTTCCGCCCACTTTCTTATTGATTCCTTATAAGATTTAGCTTTGCTATACGGGTTACTACTACTTACTATTCCAGACATAACTGCTATACCGCTTACACCGTTAGTAAGGACATCCACTGTGTTTTCTGGAGTAATTCCTCCAATTGCTGTAATCGGTATAGATAAACACCTTGCAATGTCTGAAATTTCTTCAAGCCCTCTCGCTGGCACACCTTTTTTACAATCTGTCGGAAATACATGACCATAAACGAGTGAATCCGCTCCATTTTTAAATGCTACTATCGCTTCATCTAGCGAATGCACAGAATAACCGACATGCAAATACGAAAACTTTTCTTTCACTGACTTTACATCTGTGCTTCGATACCCTAGTTGAACACGAGGAATATTTAATAAAATTGCAATATCAATTCGATCATTTATGACAATTTTAGAAGCCGGAAAGCCTTCCATTAAAAGACTTTCCACACCTTCATATAACTCCTTCGTACTCTTCTCACGCTCACGAATATGCAAATAATCAATCTCACTCTCAATTTGCATCGCTACATTCACTAACTCTTCGAATGGCATATGGCCATTTGAGATTACGTGGAGCTCATTTTTCATATTCATTCGCCTACTTTAAAATATTTTCGAATAGTTCATCGGCTGGGACAGTTTCTTTCGTCATTCCTTTGTCCTTCAGCCATTTATTTTGTTTCTCCCAAGATTCTTTTGAATCTGATAAAAATGGCTCATCTTTCGTTTCCATCTTCTCTAATAAAATTTTCATACTTTCCTTTTCAACTTCTGGCACAAGTGGGAAGTTTTCTTTTTCTTGATGATTTAATAAAATATTCAATGCTTCATCTGGGTTTTTCTTCATGAAATCATAGCCTTTTTTCGTACCACGTAAGAAAGCTTGCAACGCTTCTTTATCTTTTTTCAACGTTTTATCACCTGTTACAAACACAAGCTCATGATAGTTCGGTACTCCGTAATCAGCTGGATTAAAGTAAGCTGGTTCATGGCCTTCATGACGCATAACCGGTACTTCATGATTAATGTATGCCCCTGTTACCGCATCCACTTTTTTCGTAATTAAGGCTGGTACTAAATCAAATCCAACATCAACTACTTTCACTGTATCAGGATTACCACCAGCTTCTTTTACCATCGTTTTTAAATACATCTCACTTAAAGGTGTTCCAGAATATCCTACTGTTTTTCCTTCTAAATCTTTCGGTGATTGAATGCCCGCTGATTTCAGCGATACGACATGATTTAATGGCGAACGTACGACAGCCCCAATTGATTTCACTGGAATTTGCTCATTTGCTCTTGCCATAACAACATCTGGCTGATAATACAAGCCAACTGTCACCTTCCCTGCTGCTGCCAATGTTAATGGATCAGTCGGATTAGAAGGGAATTTAATATTTACCTTTACACCTTCTTCTTTAAAGTATCCTTTTTCAATTGCTGCATAAATAAAGCTATGTACCGCATTTGGATACCAATCTAACATGACTGTTATTTCTTTCTCTTTTTTACTTTTGTCTGATGCTGAATTACTCGAACATCCTGCAATCATTGCAATTAATAATGTAAACACAAAGATGCGCTTTAAAAATTTCATGAATGCTTCCTCCAACTAATGAATTTCTTTTCTAATATGGAAATAAGTACGACGAAGAAAATAGCTAATAATGATAACAATACAATGGGTGCAAATACGCCAGCTCCATCTAACTGCGTCATCATTCTCTTACTGAAATATCCAAGTCCAGCTTGTGCACCGAGCCATTCTCCAATTGCTGCTCCGATAACACTAAGCGGAACTGCAATTTTTAAAGCTGAGAAAAAATAAGGAAGAGCAGACGGCAACTTTAGTTTAAGAAAAATATCTCTTTTCGTTGCTCCATATGTAACTAAGAGCTCCTCCCATTCTTTTTTCGTACTACGCAGTCCATCATATGTATTGACCGCAATCGGGAAAAACGTAATTAAAACTGTGACAACAACCTTACTCCAGATTGTGTATCCAAACCATAAAACAAATAACGGAGCAAGCGCAGTAATCGGAATCGTTTGTGAAGCAACTAATAATGGATAAAATGCTCTTTCCATCCATGTACTCGCATTCATTAACATCGCTAGCCCTACACCTAATACGATAGAAATCACAACACCTATTAAAACGACGTATAACGTTGCAGGTAAATGAACCGTAAATAATATGTCTTTTAGTTTCCATATCTTCATTACAATCGCAGACGGTGACGGTAAAATATACATCTCATCTACAATTCTTGCTCCTATTTCCCACACAGCAAGTAAAATACTAGAAAGTGTAATAGCAGGAACTAATTCTTTCAATCGGTTCATCACACAAGTACCTGCCTTTGTAACATACTAAGAAGCTCATCTTTCAGCGCTAACACTTCCGGTTTATATAAATCTTTTCGTGTTCTGTTATGATCAAGCGGTACAATCCGCTCAGTCAAAGTCGTTATCGGCTGCTGTTCCACTACTAAAACTCGGTTCGAAAGAAATAACGCTTCTTCAACATCATGAGTAATGAATAAAATTGTTTTTTCCCACTCTTGCCATTGTTCAAACAACCATTCTTGTAAAGAGGCCTTCGTTAAAGCATCTAACGCGCTAAACGGTTCATCTAATAACAATATCTCCCCGCCCGTTAATAAAGTTCGGATAAAAGATACGCGTTGCCTCATACCACCAGATAAATCTTTCGGATGTTTTGTCTCATATCCTTGTAAACCAAATTTATATAACAGTTCCTTTGCCTTTACTTGTGCTTCTTTCTTCTGTACACCTTGGCACTCTAGCGGCAAGGCGGCATTCTCAATAATTGTTCTCCACGGCAAAAGCATATCTTTTTGCGGCATATACCCTACAGGATGGTGCTTTGTTTCTGTCAGTTCTATCTGTCCAGTACTTACCTTCTCTAGGCCTGTAATAAGGCGAAATAAAGTACTTTTCCCACATCCACTCGGTCCGATAATACTGACAAACTCTTTCTCATGTATAGAAGCATTTAATTCATGGATGATTGGTTTCTCATCGTAATGAAAAGAAACATTATGAAACTGTAGTATGTTCTTGCTCCTCAAATCCCCACATCTCCTTACGATAGGACATATCCCAGAATAAATATTCAAATCGACTGGAATATAAGAAAATCTCCTCTAATCTATCTAGTTCTTTCTCAGACTTTCCAACTGCCATTTCATTTAATAAATCTATTAACCAAATACAAAGATTACCGTATTCTTCCGAACTATATCCTTGAATCCACTCACCAAAAAACTCATGATCTCTTGCTCCAGGAATATCATTTAAACGCTTTCCAATTTCCCAGTAGCTCCACATACAAGGAAGAAGCGCTGCTATTAATTCCGCAAGTGTGCCATTTTGAGATACAGACATCATGTAATTTGTATAAGCTAAATTTTTAGCAGATGGTTTCGCAGACTCTATCTCCTCTATAGAAATTCCAAGTCTTTTTGCATATTGTTTATGGATTGTCATTTCGCCATTTAATATTCCATCAATTTGTTCAGCGAACTTTCCCATTACTTGTGGATTCGTTGCTTTTACAACACCAATCGCATATAACTTTGCATAATCTAGCAGATATAAATAATCTTGAATAATATAATACTGGAATTTATCTTTTTCTAACGTGCCATCTCCCATACCCACTACAAACGGATGATTATGACTCATCTCCCAAACTGGTTGCACAGTTTCTAATAATCTATCGCAAAATTTCATTTCTCTATCCCCTTTCAATATATGTATCTAAATAAAAAACCACTTCTATATATAAGAAGTGGTTACAGCAAATAAAATTATACATTTATTCGATGTTCCACTTCCCTTCGCTAGTATTACCTAGATCAGGTGTTATAAGGGTTAAGGATTATTCCTCTCTCAGCAAATCAAGCACCCCTAGTGGTTTCAATATGAAATTTTCAAATAAAAAAGCCCCGTTTCTATACGCAAAGAAACGGGGACTCATTGTTAGTGTCCGAATTGCTTCCCTACGCTAGCATAATCTAGATCAGGTAATAAAAAGGATCAAAGGCTTACGGCCTACTCTCAGCTGGCAACACCAGCTCTCCTAGCAAACTATAAAATTATCACTGTCAGTATAACACCCTAATAAGACATCATCAACTGTTTTAATTTTCTTAATTATCAACAAAATATTGAAGTTATAAAATACATACATTCTATTTTAGAAAATAAAACCCCAATTAATTGTATAAAAAGGAATCATTATCCTCAAAAAATTTATTTTTATATTGATTTCATATTACATTTATGTGAATACACCCACTATATTATATCTTTATACTATAATAAAATTACAACTATACAACTAGAGGAGGTCTCTATTCCATGAATATGAAAGCTACTGCTTTAACAGCAACTACTGTAGCGATTGCTTCTTTACTTCCTTCTATGGGTGAAACAAATGTACAAAAAGCAAACGCTGAACAATTATCTAATATTAAAACTGGGTATGTCAAAGTCGATCAAGTAGCATTACATACAAAAGATAACGTAAAAAGCACATCAATTGATACAATTCGCTTTAATACAAAAGTGAACATCCTTGAAACAACTAATGGTTGGTATAAAGTATCTGTTCATAATAAAGTAGGTTATGTACAAAAAGATGCTATTTTACTAAAAAACAAACTTCAATCTAATGATCAATACATCGTCAATGCTAATGCATTAAACGTTCGCTCTGAACCTAATTTAGAATCTTCCATTTTAGATGTATTACCAAATGGCAAGTTCATTACCGTTCAAGAAGATCAAGGCGAATGGTATAAAATATCACACAATGGCCAAACAGGTTACGTACAAAAAGCATTCGTTTCTAATGGTTCACAGCCCTTAGTAAAAGGAATCACCGTTCAAAATAATACAAAATATACTGTTGCAACACCTAATCTGAATGTACGTAGCAACACTAGTACAAGTAGCGCTCTACTCGGTTCATTACAAAACGGTACACAAGTACAAGTAGTAGAAACTGTAGGAACTTGGTATAAAATTCGTTTTGGCACAGGATACGGATATGTAGCAAAACACTATGTAGTACAAAATCAACCACAAGCTAAAACAGAGCAACCTTCATCTATTCCAGCTGCTTTCAAATTCCCTGCTCAAGGAAGAATTAGCTCAACCTTTGATATACGCTGGGAACAAATGCATTATGGTATAGATATTGCCGCTCCAGGGAACGTCTCTATCCAAGCTGCTGCTGCAGGTAAAGTTGTGAAATCTTATTATTCAGCTAGCTATGGAAATGTTGTGTTCATTGCGCATCAAATCAATGGGAAATTATATACAACTGTTTATGCCCATATGAAGGATCGCACTGTACAAACTGGTGATCAAGTACAAACTGGACAATTAGTAGGTCATATGGGAAACACAGGTCATTCATACGGGCAACATCTTCATTTTGAATTACATAATGGAGAATGGAATTTTGAAAAAACAAATGCAGTAAATCCACTGCCATATTTAGTTAGGTAAATTGTATGCCACGCAATATACCTCTTATAATTGAATACGTAGCCTTTTTAGGTTTAATCTGTTGTTTAATCATTTACAATACAAACATTGTATTTTTATCTATTATTATTGCTTTTGTTGCATTAGAAATTATGATGGAATCATTTCAAGTACAACTAAAACAAAAAATTGCCCATATTTATAATGCTATTTTTCTTTTGAGTGCTCTCATAACAAATATAATTAGTAATGGCTTTTATTTATCTACTGTATTTCCAATATTCTTTATGGCTGTTTTGTTATTTGTAGCTAGATATATTAATGTCCCTTATAACCAAAAACAAAAACAAGAAGCTTAGAAAGAGGAGACACTGTGTACCAATCTTTCAAAGATACTCCAATAAAATACATATTGAATTTGTATGAAAAAGCTAATACTTTTTTTGGTATACAAGGAAGTTACACCGCACAACTTCTCCTATATGGAATGTTGTTTCTTGTCTTAATCACTTTCTCCTTGTTTTACTAACAAAAAAGGATCTCACATAAACCGGAGATCCTTTTTAATTTATATTAATTTTTCATATCGAAAATATTGTTTATCCACAAGCATATTTTTCATAAATAAAGCTCAAATTATATTTTTTCTCTAAGCTCATTCGTTGTTCATCATCGCACCAATAGAAAAGAATATCATGAATCGTTGCGTAACGCTTATTTTTAAGAAATAGCCTAAAGAATGATGGTAAACAATCATGTAATTGTATAAATATATAATTGCGTAGTGTTTCTTCTTTATATTCAATGCCCTTACAAATATACAGTAACTCTTCACAATAATATGCATGCTGTGGAACTTGTATCATTTCGAAAAATGGCACATAAGATAGTAGCTTTCCAATAAAATGACCATATCGATCCATTACTCCTATCGTCATATGCTCCATCATTTCTTTCATCACATATAAATAATCATCTACATGAGTTGTCTTTAACGGGTCTAAGCGATCGGAAATTTGAGATAATACAGCTCTTTGACATGCTAAAACTGCCTGACTAGGCCCATAATATGATAGGAAATCTGTACACTTGCGATATTTCCGTAATAAATCATGTGTATATAAATCATATACAAAAGTATTACAATACATTGCTAAACTCATCATATCACTATTTAATTGCTCTTTTGATAATGATTTTGCTCTCTTGCACATATAAAAGAATGTAAATTCCAATACTTCTTTATGAGATAATAAATGTTTACAATCTGTTATACATTTTTCATTAAATTTAACTCTATCCCAAATTTTAATATCTCTATCTGTCAATTCGCCGATACGATATTTAATAATTAAATAGTTTAAAGCAACTGATTGCGTCAAAAGATCCCATGTTTCATATTCCAATGAAGTATGAACAAACTCAGCTAATCCTTGTGCTACCATAAAAGCATTTGCTTCTTCATACCAACCAAGCTCTTGGCATAAGCGAAGAATACGCACTAAAGTTGGAATTTCATCTTTATGAAACTGCGGTAAATTCTTTACTTTATTCATGCCATATACAATAAATGCGGCTAAATTTTCTTCTTTATAAAATTCTTTCTCTTTCCATACTAATATAGTTCGTTCTTTCCCCTCACCTTTTGGGTGACAAGGTACAAGCAAAGAAAATAATTCAGCGAAATTATTTGGTTCTATATATGTATCTGTAACCAAATTCCAATTTGGATCGCCCTGTACAGCCTTCATATAATTCCCCTTCCCTTTCATCTATGTAGGAAATATTAAGTTATTATCGCACCATTAAAAATTAATATTGTTATATTCAAAATCTCTCATAATACTTATATCTATCAGTATATCATCTTTTCTCTTATTAAAAATTAAGAATAACAAATTTTAAAAAACTGTCGAAATTATTAACCATATACTTATTATATAATGTCTCAGATACATCACGCTAACATATTAGTTTAATCCATATATGCTAGAATAATGCATCTGAATTTTATATATAGTTTAGCTCTTTATGAGTAACCATTAAAATCTCGGTTAATTAAAGTTTCAATTTACTCTGTACGCTCTGAAATTTCGCTCAAGGCAAATCCAGCTTGATCATCTGCCGATTCCCTTATAGCTAAATCTCCTAGTGCTAACATACCAATAAGCTGACCACTATCAACTACTGGTAACCGTCTAATTTGATACTGTGCCATTAGCTCTGTAGCTTTTTCAATAGGATCATTTGGAGAAACTGAGATAATATTTGTTGTCATTACATTTGTAATTTTATTAGATCCAGGATGTTTTTCAGCAATCCCTCGAACAACTAAATCTCGATCAGTAACAAGCCCAACAACTTGTTCATTTTCAACAACAGGAATTAATCCAACCGATTCTTCCTTCATTTTTACAGCTGCCTCATATACATTGTCTAGCGGTGTACAATGTACAATATGGGTACTCATTAAGTCTCTAACTCGTGTCATTATTTATTTCCTCCTTTTTATACATACCATAGCTTTTCCAAAATCCCTTTATTTATTTCTGGAAAGTAACATGATAAAAAGGATCAACAAAATAAAAAAGAGCCAGCATAATGCTGACTCTTTTTTGTATGACCCGTACGGGATTCGAACCCGTGTTACCGCCGTGAAAGGGCGGTGTCTTAA